>JAHITG010000518.1 GCA_018817865.1 Spirochaetota bacterium | reverse complement strand
ACATAATGACGGAATTATTAGTAAAAAGTGAAAATTTTAAATATAAAATAAAGAAAGAAAAATTTTCAGGTATGCTGGTAGATGGTATCATCTATGCTTCTGAAAATTTAATTAGATCTATTCAAAAAGAAGAAACATATAAACAGATCATTAATGTGGCCCACCTTCCCGGAATTGTGGAATATTCTATCGGGATGCCTGACATACATTGGGGGTATGGATTCCCCATAGGTGGGATAGCTGCTATTGATGCCGAAGAAGGTGTTATTTCTCCGGGAGGAGTAGGCAGTGATATAAATTGCGGGGTCAGGGCCTTTACAACTCCTTTGTTCTATAATAAAATAAAGAATAAAATAAATGATCTTCTAAATCTTATTTATCATAAGATCCCTGCGGGAGTCGGGTTAACCGGAAAGATCCATCTAAACAGGTCAGATCTTTCAGAAGTAGCCCGGACCGGTGCCAGGTGGGCTGTATCCAATGGATTAGGGTTTGATGAGGACCTGGAGAATATTGAAGATCAGGGAAGTTTAAAAGAAGGATCCCTGGATCCGGTGAGTAAGATTGCGATCAAACGTGGTCTTGATCAATTGGGGACCCTGGGAGCAGGAAATCACTTTATTGAGATACAGAGAGTAGAAAAGATTTTTAACAGTGATACGGCATCTAAATTTGGATTAAGGGAAGGTCAGATCACTGTAATGGTACATACCGGATCGAGGGGTTTCGGGTATCAGATCTGTTCTGATTATCTTCAGGCAATGCAAGGTGTCATGAGAAAGTATAAGATCGTGCTTCCGGATCAGCAGCTGGCGTCAGCTCCCATCCGATCAAAAGAGGGTAAAGATTATTTTAGCGCAATGGCTGCAGCTTCTAATTATGCATGGGCAAACCGTGAGATCATAGGGCATTTCATTCGGGAAGCATTTCAAGAGTGTATAGACTGTGACCCTAAAGAGATAAAGCTTTTATATGATGTGGCTCATAATATTGCAAAGTTTGAGAAGCATAAGGTCCGTAACAGGGTGCGCGATCTTCTGGTGCATCGGAAAGGAGCAACAAGGGCTTTCGGGCCGGGTACGATCGGCCTGCCGGATAGATATAAGTCAACAGGACAGCCCGTAATAATACCGGGTGATATGGGAACCGCTTCATATATTTTATCCGGATCCGATGTTGCCATGAAAGAGACTTTTGGTACAGTCTGTCATGGCGCCGGGCGGGTCTTAAGCCGCAGGAAGGCGAAACAGATCGCTGATAAAGAGAAGTTGTATTCGGATCTGAAAAAAGACGGTATAACTCTTAAAGCCTCCTCCTGGAGGTCGGTTGCTGAGGAGATACCGGAAGCGTATAAGGATATTGATGAGATCATCCGTGTTGTTACCGAATCGGGACTGGCACAAAAGATAGCCCGGTTAAGGCCTGTCGGGGTCATTAAGGGATAAAAGGCATCTTGAAAAACTGCTGATTTTTAATTAAAATCATAGTTTTTCATGTATGCCCTTTATGGGGATCATCCGATAATGTTAATCGAGATTCCCTAAATTGTTTATTAAGGAGAAAATATGTTAGATATTCGGTATATAAGTGAAAACATGGATAAAGTAAAAACCATGCTTGAAAAAAGAAACCAGGTAAAGTTCTTTGCTGATGTAGAAGATATGATCAAAAAGTACCAGGAGAAGAATAAGGTTCAGCATGAGAGCGATTCTCTTAGAAATCAGAGGAATGAGAAGTCAAAACAGATCGGCAAGATCAAAGCCGATGGTAAGGATATTTCAAAGATCTCTGAAGAAGTAAAAAAAATTAACGAAGAGACGAAATCACTGGAGCAGGACCTGGTGCAGTATAATGAAAAAATAAATAAGGTGCTCTATTATATTCCCAATATGCTTGATGATATTGTTCCGAGGGGGAAAGATGAGACATTTAACAAAGTCATTCGAGCTCACGGAAAAAAACCGGAATTTAAATTCAAGCCGAAACCTCACTGGGATATAGCTGAAGAGAACAATATTATCGATTTTAAAAGAGGCACCAAGCTTGCAGGGTCACGATTCGTTCTGTATAATTCAAGAGGAGCAGCTCTGGAGAGAGCTTTAATTAATTTTATGCTGGATATTCAGACAAAAGAACATGGGTACAAGGAATTTATTCCCCCTTTTATGGTAAATGAAAAGACCATGACCGGGACCGGCCAGCTGCCTAAGTTCAAAGAAGACCTTTTTAAAATTGAGGGTTCGGATCATTATCTGATCCCCACAGCAGAGGTCCCGCTCACCAATATTCATAGTGATGAAGTATTAAAAGAAGAAGATCTGCCGTTATATTATACAGCATATACACCCTGTTTCAGGTCTGAAGCAGGCAGCTGGGGAAAGGATACAAGGGGTTTGATACGGCTTCATCAATTCAATAAAGTGGAGCTGGTAAAGATCGTTCACCCGGATAATTCAGAAAAAGAGCTGGATTCTATGGTAGCTGATGCTGAGAAGATCCTGCAGATGCTGGATATCCATTACAGGATAGTGGCCTTAAGCAGTGGCGATATCGGTTTTTCCTCTTCATTAACATATGATATTGAAGTATGGCTTCCCGGAGTAGAGGCCTACAGGGAAATATCATCCTGCAGTAATTGCAGGGATTTTCAGGCACGCCGTGCAAATATTAAGTTCAAGTCTTCAAAAGGGAAGACAGAGTTCGTTCATACCTTAAATGGTTCCGGCCTTGCTATTGGACGGACCCTGGTAGCCATACTTGAGAATTTTCAGACCATAGACGGTGATTTTACAATACCGGAAGTACTGAAGAAGTATCTATAGGTTGACGTATCATGCAGATCATAGATGTCCATACACACTGTTTTCCGGATTTTTTAGCTGAAAAAGCCATGCAGAAATTGACTGAGAATTCCAAGGTAAAAGCGTTTCATGATGGAACTCTGAAAGGGTTATCCGCTTCTATGGATGAGGCGGGCATTACCAAATCGGCTATTCAGTCTATTGCTACCCGGCCTGAACAGACTGAAAATATACTGGAATGGTCTATCCGGATAAGGAATGAAAGGTTTGAGCCTTTTATCTCTATTCATCCGGAATACAGAGATTATACGAAGATTTTAAAAAGAGCAAAGGATCATGGCATTAAGGGGATCAAGGTACACCCGCATTATCAGTCCTTTTTTCTGGATGACGAGAAGCTTTTTCCCATGTATGAAGCTTTTTGCGAATATGGATTCGCCGTACTCTTTCATGCAGGGGATGATATCGCTTTTCAGGGATACGATAATGCATCGGTTCCAAGATTAAAAAAAGTGATAGATGAATTTCCTGAAATGAAGATCATTCTTGCGCATTACGGTGCCTACAGAAATTGGCAGGAGGTCTATGACCGGATCGCCGGAACGGATGTATTTCTTGAGACATCCTTTGTCCTGGAAGAGGCCGGAGAAGAGATGTTCTTAAAAATATTGAACAAGCATTCAAAAGAGAAGATACTTTTTGGTACGGATTCCCCCTGGACCGACCAGAAAAATGCTGTCCGGCTGGTTTCCAGATCAGGAATAGATGATGAGGCAAAAGAGGCTATCTTTTATAAGAATTATGTTTCATTGTTTGGATAAAATATGATCTTTATGATATTGATAAAAGGAGGATCAGAGGTTCTGCAATTGATACGGGAATGGCTGCCGTGTAATTTAATGATGACTTTTTTCTTGCCTTTGTATGGACTAATGAATATATTACAATAATATGTCTAAAAGAATGAATGCTGTTAGAACTGCTGCTTTGTATCTGATCCTGGTGTTGTTTCTTTCATTCGCTTTTTTATCCCATACTGTTATTTTTTCCAGCAGGATCTCCTGCTTCCTGAAGCCGGATAAAGTGGCTAAAGGATCTGTTCTTATAATGGTCTTCCAGGACCTCGACGATGATAAAAAGTATCTGTTAAAAGTAAAGGGAAACCGTCTTTATGAATATCAAATTAACAATATAAAATACTATACTGTAAAGCTTATCGGTATCCCCCTGGATTCACCTGCTAAGATCCATATCACTTTACTGGAAGATGGAGAAGAGGTTTTTGAACATGATCTCAAGGTATATGAAAAAAAAGTTGATGTTTCTCATATTAAGGTTATGCAGAAGTATGTAGAGCATCCGGAATCGTTACAGGAGAGGATATTTAAAGAGAATCAAATGAAGCTGGATGCAAAAAAATCTATTTTAGTAGAGAGGCTCTTTTTTGGTGCTCCGGGGTACCCCGTTGCAAAAATGAGTATCTCTACTCCTTTTGGTTTTAAACGGATCTATAATGATCAGAAAAAAAGCATTCATTATGGGACTGATTTAGCTGCACCTCTTGGTACTCCAGTCAAGACAATATTTGAAGGAAGAGTTGTTCTTGCCGAGAACCTTTATTATACGGGTAATACGGTCTTTATCAATCATGGTGATGGCCTTATCTCCCTGTATGCCCATATGGATAAACCTAATGTTAAAGAAAATCAAATGGTTAAAAAGGGAGATGTGATCGGGACAGTAGGGCAGACAGGGCGTTCCACAGGGCCTCATCTTCATTTAGGAGTTTATATCAACAGGGTAACAGTAGACCCAATGAGCCTGTTTCAAGTAATGAGTATGAAAGAAGATTAAATCCCTTGATATTTTAAATATTAAGATCTATTTTAAGATCATAAAAGATTATATTTTTCTAAGATACTATCGGCCATCAGCTAATAAACCAATATACCAATTTTGGGAGGTGGAATTATGAAATTTTTTTTCGGAAAGGGAAAGATCGTTGAAGAGAATATCTTTAAGTATCTGGACCTTATAAAAAAGGAGAAAGACCTTTTTACACAATGTCTGGAAGAGTATCTGAAGACGAATAAATTAAAGCATTCCGCCGCAAAGATAGGTTCGGTCCATTCTTATGAATCAAAAGCAGATGACATGAGGCGGGAGATCGAATTGAGTATGTATAATAAAGCCCTTCTGCCTCAATTCAGGGGTGATATCATACGGCTTCTTGAACTTATTGATAAGCTGCCTAATAAATGTGAATCTATACTGTATATGATCAGCCTTCAGAATTTAAAGATACCAAAGATGCTGAAAGAGGGATTCAGGAAGCTGATCATAAAGAATGCGGAAACATTTGGTGCTGTTCATGTGCTGATCACCTCCCTTTTTAAAAATCCTAAAGAGGTTCAAGCTTATGGTGATAAGATCGACAAGATAGAAAGTGCTTCGGACGCCATTGAAAGGGAGCTGATCTCAGCTATGTTCTCTTCAAAAACCATCGATAAATGTGACAGGATCCTTTTAAAGGAACTTGTTCTGGAGATAGGCAGTATCTCCGATTATGGTGAGCATATTGCTGATATGGCAACGATCATTCATATTAAGGTAAAGGTATAAGCAGTTTGAATTTACTTTATTTAAGTTCAGGTATGTTTCTCGGCTGGTCCTTAGGGGCTAATGATGCGGCCAATGTTTTCGGGACAGCAGTTTCTTCCAGGATGGTCCGATACCGGACCGCCGTACTGTTAACCGCTTTGTTTGTGATCCTGGGAGCCTATCTGGAAGGAGTACAGGGAATTAAGACTCTCAGCAATCTCACTTCTCAGAATCTCCTGTCTGCTTTTATAGTGGCTGTTTCTGCTGCGATCGCGGTAACAATGATGACTGCTTTTAAGCTGCCAGTTTCTACTTCTCAGGCAGTTGTCGGTGCGATCATAGGAATCGGAATATCTAACTCCCAGTTCAATTTTCAGGGATTAACAAAAGTTGTTTTATGCTGGGTAGGGACCCCTTTCGGAGCTATCCTTATAGCAATTCTTTTATATTTTCTTCTAAGTAATATCCTTAACAGGTTAAACTTGAGTCTGGTCTCTCTTGATTTTATCCTCAGGACCGGGCTTGTGTTAGGTGGGGCTTACGGAGCCTATGCACTGGGTGCCAATAATGTGGCCAATGTTACCGGTGTATTTGCCAATACAATAGGGCTTTCTCCTCATCTATTAGCGATCATCGGGGCTGTCAGCATTTCCATTGGAGTCATTACCTATAGTAAAAACGTAATGTATACGATCGGAAAGAAACTGGTTCCCTTAGATGCTTTCTCAGCTTTGGTTGCGATCCTGGCAGAAGCTGTTACAGTCCACATTTACGCAAAAATAGGTGTCCCTGTAAGCACATCACAGGCCATCATTGGTGCTGTGATAGGGATCGGTATCATTAAAGGGATGAGAACCATTAATATTAAAACACTATTCAGTATCATGATCGGATGGGTTTCTACACCACTAATATCCGGAATCATCAGTTTTGCTCTGATCAGCTTCATTTTAGGTAAATAAAAAAGTAAAGCATAATGAAGTAATCTGCGGGAATAAAAGTGATGTTAAAAATTAAAGACGCGTTATGAAACCCCTAATGCATTGTTATATGCATTAGGGGTTAAGAAAGTAAGGTTAAGAGACTAAAATGCATGTAATACATTTTAGTCTCTTTTCGAAATATCTTCCTTAAAGATTTTTGTTGATTTTAAATTTTTTTGCATTAAATTATAATAATAGGTTTGATATTTAATAAAATCAATATACATGATATATTTTCAGCCTGTAGAAATAGTTTACATAGAGATTT
>JAHITG010000517.1 GCA_018817865.1 Spirochaetota bacterium | reverse complement strand
TCCATTCCTTTTCATATCAATCTTTGAAAATCCGGCCCTTGACGGCTGCCTCTGATATACAGCACATCTTCCATTTAAATTATTGTTCATCTTATTCATATCATCAACCAATAAATATTTTCCATCTTCAACTTTCAATGATTCTTCGTTTTTTTCAGCCATAAGTATTGAAAACTGCCCCGCCAGTAAAATGCAGACAAACAAATAAAATAATTTTTTCATCTGTATTCACCTCCTAAATTATTTTTATCCTTAAAAATGATAACTTTTAACCGAAACGCATGCAATCTCATTTGCTACCCTTCTTATCTGATTACAACCAGTTTCAAATATTTCTCTTCCTTACCGTTTTTAATAAAACAGACATAAACTCCGCTTTTCAGTAATTCTCCATTGTTATTTTTAACATCCCACTGATAGCGGCCTGAAACAGATGCTGTTTTTTTATGAAAAACCTCTCCTCCTCCGGTCGTATACACCCTGATCTCAAATTCAGAAGAAAGATTATGGAATGTAACATGATCGATCCCCTGTGTATAGGGTTTGAATGGATTGGGGGAAACAACCACCTCTTTCAAAGTAGTAATAGTATGGCTGGCAGTATTTAAAATATTTGAAGGTAAAGACAAGCCAGCTATATTGGTGGCAGCCAGACGATAATAATAAACTGTATTAGCTCCGATATCCGAATCTATAAAGAAAAGCTGATCTTTTATCACTCTTCCAATGTTGGTAAAAGTGATACCATCTATGCTCCGCAAAACAATAAATTCATCTTCATTGGGAATATCCTGCCAGGATAATTCTACAGCATCGGAAGATAGCAGAGCAGCAGATAGGAGTACCGGAGTATAAGGAGGCTGAATGTATTTTATGGTATAATAATCCCAATTAGGACCAGTTATTCTTGTCCCTGTTCCATAAATGGCATGCTCCTCATCGATAAAAAGAGCATTAAAACCTTCATTATTACTAAAATTATTCTGTTGTGTCCATAAGATATTACCATCCGGATCATATTTAATAATAAAAAAATCTCCATTCACTCCATTGGATTTTTCTCCGACAACGTATACATTATTATAGGAGTCCACATTGACGGTATTACCTGAATCATTGCCCAATCCATTAATGTACTGTTGAGTCCAGATCGTATTCCCGTCTGTATCATATTTTATCGTAAAAATATCCCCTCCTTTCTTCCCGGTTACATATACATTCTTTCCGGAATCAACGGCTATACCATAAGATTCACCATCGATATTGGAATCCTGTGACCATACAGTGTTCCCGCTGATATCCATTTTAAATGTAAAATATTCCAGGAAACCGATAAATTTTGGTCCGGTTACATAGGAATTTTGTTCACTATCTACAGCTATAGCCATATCAATGCTTCCCGGAATACTAAACTGCTGGGACCAGATTGTATTTCCAGCAGGATCATATTTAACAGTATAAAAGCTTCCATCCCATCCGGTTACGTAAATATTATCATCTTTATCAATACAGATGCCATCAATATACTCAGCTCCTCCGGCATCATATGTCTGGGTCCAGATGGATTGGCCATTATTATTATATTTAACAATATAGTAATCCCAATTGATTGGTTGCCACCGTCCTGCTACATAAATATTACCTTGAGAATCAATCACAATACCTTCTCCCCGGTCATCCCGTCCCGGCCCTGTATCAAGTTCCTGAGTCCATATAGACTGGCCTTGAGGACTGTATTTAATAGTTAACATATTGGGGTTTACACCAGCTATATCTTTTACACCTGTTACAAATACATTTTTATTTTTATCAACCGCTATCCCTTTTCCTGTATCCATATTCCCGCTATCATACACCTGCGTCCAGATGACTACGCAGGGATTGGAATAGCCGAGATCAAAAAAAAGAAGAAAGATCATTAGACATAAATAGAAATATTTCATTTTAACTGACAATTTATTACTCCTCTATTTCTTTTTTTACCTGGTCTATTTTTTCGTGTATCAATTTATTGAGTTTTTCATTGCTCGTTTTTATTTTTATCCATATCTTTACAGCTCCAGCCTTATCCTCTTTATAATAACTATCCAGCCCAAAATAAAATAATTCCTCTGCTTTCTTTTTTTCCCTATCCGGTAATTTTTTAATCAATCTAATAATCCCTTCACCTGAATCTTTTTTTAATACAATAATATTTGTTTCCTGTTTCTTCTGCTGTTCATCTTTATGAAAATAAAAGATTCTTACCCATACCTGCAATTGATCAGGGTCAATTCCCTGTCTAATAAAGTATTGATTTAACGCTTCCGCCCGTTTTTCCGATAACCGGATAATAGGATCTTTTTGCGCGGGATCTTCCATGTTACTGCATTGGATCACGATCTTCTCTTCTTTATACTGTTTTAAAAAAATATATATATTTTCAAGTACAGGATAAGCATCTTTTTTTATTTTTACTGTTCCGGGTTCAAACAGAATATTGTTATCTATCATTGCTTCCAGGCCTAATTGAGTTTCTTGAAATAATTCAGCTGCTTCTGCCCGTTTTTGCTCTTCATCCGGCAGTTTATCTCTAAACTCAAAATGGCCATTAAGCCCGACACGATGAATGATACCTAAATTTTCATAATTGTTAATTGAATAATTAATATCAAAATTCTTATACTTGAATCCGGCTCCTGCTTTTATTCCATCATCATTCCCGTTTATCTGATATCCGGCTCTAATAAAAATGAACTCCTTTATACTATACTCTATACCTGAATTAAAAATAAATACAGTTTCAATACCCTTTTTAATACTGCTTGATAATTTAATGTGATCTTTTTCTGTGAGTAACAACTTTTTAATCTTTATATTATAATCTCCTCCAATTATAAATGTTAAAGGTAAATTTTCTCTTTCTCTGTCAAAAGTCACTGGTTTCCCAATATTCTGAAGCACAAATCCTGCAGCTCCTCTCTTCTGCTTATATAATATGCCGATATCCCCGCAAATACTACTACCGGTTTTTGTATCCAGTTTTTCCGTAATATATTTCAGGTTGAAACCAACCCCTATATCGTTTTTAATCCTTAGTGCATAATTTAATAAAAAGCAATAATCACCCAAATCTATTTTTTCATCTGTAAGACGATATCCTCCCAAAGTATCATCTTCTATTCTAATAATATCATCATAAAACAGGCTAATAATTCCAAATCCGGCAGAACCTAAATTTTTTAACTGTAATGAAGTGAATAATGAACCATAATGCAAAGATTGAAAGTATTTAATATACGATAAAGAGATATCCAGCCCTTTTATAAATGAATATTGATATTTTGCATCAGGTTGAAGAGATGCGGTATCACCAAAAGATGTAGAGGAAGGATTATAATAAAAGGCATCAGCCTTGCCTGTACTTGAAAGATAGGCATTCCCCAGTGATAATGCTTCCGGTGAAGGGCTGATAGTTAAAAACTGAAGAACAGTACTGCTTTCCTCCTCAGCAGCATTAAGATAAATTAGCTGAATAATAATTAATACTATACTGAAAATCATTGTCTTTAATAATTTAATCATAATATGTAATACCATAATTAACTTTTTTAATGTAAACACGATTTTAATCGTGCCAACAAATGGAGTTGTGGGACAGCCTCAATTAACTAAATGATCACTTAAAAATTTAAAAGCAGTCTTATCCTGTGCCTGCTCAATGGGAAATTTGTATAT
>JAHITG010000516.1 GCA_018817865.1 Spirochaetota bacterium | reverse complement strand
GGGTTGTTGATGACTAAAGATGGATTTGTAAATGAAGATCATAGTATTTTCTTTCAAATTTCAAGAAATAATTTAATTTTTTTATGAACTCGAAGTTGCGTACTAATCCCGGAATTTCTTGGTTTAGGCATCAACCGCCTTCTAAACCGCTATTTTTCCGATTTAGCAATCAATCGCATTCTAATTCTCTATATCCCGGGTTTAGTCTTCAAGTGATTGATAAACCCAGTGTTTCAGTAATTAGGTGGCTGAATTGAATAATAATCTTGAAATAATCGGTTTATTAATCTATTTTGCAACCCAATCACATTTTAAAACCTTTTATCAACCCGATGATTTATATTTAGTGTTATATGAATCTCGCTCCCTCGAAAGTCTTGTTTTTAAAGGCTTTCCCGCTATTTTAACTCCTTCCTGAAATTAAAATTGACAAAAAATCCCGTTATTTTTATCCTAAGTGAACATATGATCTCTTTCACCCGAAATGGCGGAAAAAATGAGTGCACCCATACCACAGGTAATTCATCAGCCCTGTCAAAGACCTGAACATGAAGTGGCAGATGTTTTTCGGTTATATCTTAAGGATTATCTCAAAAATCACAAACTATCTGTCGACCAATATCAGGTTGTTAAAGCCATACTTTCCTGCCGAACCGCTATTTTAGGCGGGCATAAGCTGAAATGCAGCCATTGTGAGCATGAAGATCAATCCTATAATTCCTGCGGTAATCGTCACTGCCCAAAATGCCAGGGGAAGGCAAAATTATTATGGTTAAAAAAGCGCGTTGAAGAGCTGTTGCCTGTTCCCTACTATCATGTCGTTTTTACAGTTCCGCACCTGTTCAATTCCCTGTTTCTTTACAATAAAAAAATCTGTTGTGATATCCTGTTCAAGGCCTCAGCCTTAACCCTAAAAACCTTTGCTGACGATCCGAAGTACCTGGGAGCAACGCTCGGATTTTTAGCAATATTGCACACCTGGGGTCAGGATCTGGGAAATCATTATCATACACATATTATGGTTCCAGGAGGAGGGGTGAGAATTAATGAAAACGGAGATGAAAGCTGGATTAACGCGCCTAAAGGCGATCAGTTTCTCTTTCCAGTCCTGGCCATGTCGAAGGTATTTCGGGGGATTTTTATCACGTTGTTGAAAAAAGCCTACTATTGTAACCAGCTTCAAATTCCGGATTGCCTTGAGGAGCTTTCAGATCACCGGATGTTTGAAGGATTTCTGGATCAGGCGGTTTCCCGGAAGTGGAATGTTTATGCGAAGAAACCCTTTGCGGGTCCGGAACAGGTGTTGCTTTATATCGGGCGCTATACCCACCGAATTGCAGTCTCCAACCACCGTCTTAAGTCCATCGACAATGGGGAAGTCGCTTTTGAATACCTCAATTACAAGGATAAAGAGGATCCTAAAAAAATAATGCATTTAAAGGCAGACGAATTTATTCGTCGGTTCCTGTGTCACACTGTTCCTAAAGGATACCATCGAATTCACATGTACGGTTTTTTAGCCAATGGGAAAAGAATTGAAAATCTGATAAAGATCAGATCACTCATCAATAGCCGCGAAACTGTTTTGGAACTGAATGAGGCTTTTATCGAGTCATTTTTTACACTTTTTTCAAAACCAAAAACAGTATCTTGTCCGGTATGTGAAAAGGGGGTTTTGCAAGAAGGTTCTATTCTCCCTGAGTTGGAAATCAAAGATCTCTATCCATACCTGTTTAAGAAAAGAGCCCCGGGCTGACAGGTAAAATGCGATCATTTATTCACCTCACAATCATGACCGCAGCCTTTAAAACGTTTAATGGTGTCGTTTGTTTAGATTTTACAGTTTTTTAATTCAATGCAGCGATTTTATTCTATTACAGTCTTAATTCCGTGAATTGATGATGATTTTCCCTCTGTTTTTTGTAAATGTAATCGTCTTATAGGCATTTAGTAAAAGTCATTTCTCATCTTTTAAATCAATAATCACCATAGTGGCCCGCTCGTCATATAACTATTTGTTGAAGCAGAATTCACTCCTGATTGCTTTTTGTAAATTTATTTTATAAGATCCACCTCAACCAATAAATTAAGATTCATGGGTTTGTTGCCGTGAATCTGCTTAACAAGGCGTTGTAAAGCAGATACAAAGAAAAAAGAGGGACAATTGCTTTGTTGAATTTCTAAAAAAATTCCGTCAGGTTCTGGTTTTTTATTTTGCTTAGTTCTGTTAGGTTAATCCCAGGATTTAATCAAACTGGTTCAAGTCAGTACTCCAGTTTAAGTGTGTCAAATAATTTGAAATAATATCTGGAATGTTGCACCAGGTAAAAGGTTGCTGGATCTGCTGTACTTAAACATTCCAATCTGTATTTTAATATCGTTTCAAGAAAT
>JAHITG010000515.1 GCA_018817865.1 Spirochaetota bacterium | reverse complement strand
GTTATGTTTCAATATTATTTGGAAGAGCCAGATCCACAGAAGATATAGATATTTTCATAAAGAATATTAATAAAGAAAAGTTTGATCTGCTATATTCAGATTTAAAGAAAAATAATTATTGGTGCTTGAATACAGAAAATGCAAATGAGTTATATAATTATTTAAAAGATCATTTAGCTGTCAGATTTGCCAAAAAAGGCGAGACTATACCTAATTTGGAAGTAAAATTCATCAATAAAAAAATAGATGCAGATATAATTAAGGAAAGTATAACTATTATTACAAAAGAAGGTAATCTGAAAATATCTTCTGTAGAAAGGCAGATAGCATTTAAAAAATATTATCTTAAATCAGATAAAGATATAGAAGATGCAAGACATCTAGAAGAGATATTCAAAGATAAAATAAATTTAAATAAAATAAAAGAGTATAAGAAATTGATAGAAAATGAAGATTAAACCAGGAAAAAACAATAAAGAGGATAGGATAAATTTTGTAGAATACTGGGCAGATTATGTTAAAAATAATCCTGATGAGGTATGGAGCAAACAGCAGAATGTTATTATTAACAGCCAGATAAAAAATGCAAGAACTGCTAAACTGTCTAAAGAGGCTTATCTAAGTATTAAAAAAAACTCTATTAATAAAAATCATTGAAGAAAGTCTAAAATAAGCCATATCCTTACTGTTTTTTGAATAATGGCAATAATTTCTTCATTTCAAATATGAACTGTCTTGCTCTCTTTAATGAAGTATTTGCTTTCTGTTCCTGTATAGATTCAGTCATATCATACTGGAATCTTGATCTTTTATCCATTTCCAATCCATAAGAAGCAACAATCTCATCTGATTTAATTGAAGCGATTTCTAAAGCATCTTCTTTTGCGCTTTCATATTCTTCAAGTAATCCTTTTTTTATTTTATCCATTACAAGAACAATTAAAGCATCATTGGTAACCTTATGAACTATTTTATCTCCTGTTTTATATCCAAGTTTGAGCAGGACTGCATTTGCAATATAAAACATTGAATAATAGGATATGGTAACAATCCAAATATAAGGTTTTAAGCTACTATTCATACATTCTTCTGCTAGATTTAAAGATAAATCTGCATTTTTTATATACATTGCTTTTGCAGTCTCATTCTTTTCTTTTTTGATAAGTCCATTCTGCAGATAATGCGCAAAATTTTGATTAGCTTCTTTTATTCTTTCTTTATCTATCATTTATATCATCTCATAATATGTTTCTATACCATATAAAATAATATTGTTTTTTAAAGCTTCCTGCCCAACATTGGATTCTCTGGAATTTATCATATTTAAAAATTCTTTCTCAGAAAATACTAGATGATGTATAGATAAGGGTAAAGATCTTACTACTTTGTAAACATCTTTTTCAAATAGTTCCTCCTTTCCATCTGGAACAATAAACATTAAGTCAATATCTGAATTCTTGGTTTGTGTTTTCTTCGCATAAGAGCCAAAAATAAGAAGCACATAATATTTTGATTTTAATTTATTTTTAAAATCATTAAGCATCACTGCTAAATTTTTGTCTTTTAAGAGTTCTTTTCTTCTATTGTACTCAGCTTCAAAAATAAGCGGATGTATTTGCAAAATTAATTTGACCCTGCTGGATTGCCCAAAAGACTCCAGTTTAACAAGCGATCCTTTTTCAAGCCTTTTTATTATTGAATAAACATTTTTGTAGTCCATCTTTATTGCTTTAGAAATCTTTAGGATATTCAGCTCTTCATTTTTATTTTCTATTAAGTATCTGATAATTACTGCATCTTTGTTTCTCATGTTAATATTACCATATAATTATGGTATTAGTACCATATATTTAAATCTTTCTATTTATTTGACTTCTCTTAACCTAATATATTTGAAATAAAAGATATAGAAGTTATTATTAAAAGATTATTATTTAACCAAACAAGCTTGTTTTATGCAAATAGAGCTCTATTATAATTATTAAAATTATAAAAAATACAACATAAATAGGTTTTAAGGATAATTTACTCTTATAATCATCAAAATATCTTACCAAACCCCCAC
>JAHITG010000514.1 GCA_018817865.1 Spirochaetota bacterium | reverse complement strand
GGAGCAATTCAGGAAATTTTCTTTGAAAAATTCCTGAATTTATTTTGTATAGAAGAAATCCAGAAATTCTCTTTGAAGAATTTCTGGATCTATTTTGTAAGGAGCAATTCAGGAAATTTTCTTTGAAAAATTCCTGAATTTATTTTGTATAGAAGAAATCCAGAAATTCTCTTTGAAGAATTTCTGGATCTATTTTGTAAAGAATAATTCAGAAAATTCTCTTTAAAGAATTTTCTGAATTATTCGAACACCCAAAATAGACTTGACAAACTGCTGTTTTGTAGTTACATACAATAAAACTTGAGGTTACGGATGGTGTAGAAAATGAGCGATAAAAAAAATCATGATAAAATTCATGAAAAAACTCATGAAAATGAACATGAAAAAGAGAAATTAAAACAAAAAAAAGATATTTTTAAAGATAAACCTAAAGAACCTGATATAAAGTCATTAAAACATCAGTTGGATTCTAAAAAACGGGAAGCAGAAGAGAATAAAGAGATCGCCCAAAGGATCAAAGCAGAATTTGATAATTACAAGAAACGTGTCATTAAAGATTATGATGATAATATTAAACTTGCTAATGAAACTTTAATTACCAGGCTTTTAGCGGTTATCGATGCTTTTGAGCGTGCATTGAGCCTTGATAATATACAGGATGAAAAGCTGAAGTCCTTTTATCAGGGAAGCGAATTGATCTATAAGCAATTCATGAATATTTTAAATGAAGAAGGCCTGAAAGAGATCGCTCCTGCTAAGGAAGAACTATTTGATCCAAGTATTCACCAGGCTGTTCTGGCTGAAGACCTGGATGACTTAAAAGATCACATTGTACTAGAAGTTTTCGAGAAGGGTTATAAACTTTCTGATAAATTATTAAGGGCGGCAAAAGTAAAGGTGGGAAATAAATAATATAATAAATTGAAAGGATACTATCATTATGACTACTAAAAGAGATTATTACGAAATATTGGAAGTGGCAAAGACCGCCAGTGCAGATGAGATAAAAACATCATATAGAAAACTGGCGATGAAGTATCATCCTGACAGAGCACCTGAAGAGAAGAAAAAAGAATATGAGGAACAGTTCAAAGAGATCTCCGAAGCATATGCCGTCCTTTCCGATAAAAGTAAAAGAGAACAGTATGACCGTTTTGGCCATGCCGGTATTGACGGGCGGTACAGTCAAGAGGATATTTTCCGAAATGTTGATTTTGAAAGCATTTTTGGCGATATGGGTTTCGGTGGCAGTATCTTTGATGATTTTTTCGGATTTGATTTTTTTGGCGGAGGAAGGAAAAAGAAGAAATCCAGGGGGGTACACGGCAGTGACCTGCGGTACGACCTTACCATTGATTTTCGTGATTCTGTTCTTGGTAAAGAGATCCAGTTGAATATACCCCGTAATGAGGCCTGTGACAGATGCAAGGGAAACGGTTCAGAACCCGGGCATCAGGATTCTTCATGTACCAGTTGCGGCGGTTCCGGGACAGTCAGGCAGTCACACGGATTCTTCAGCATGGCTACTACATGTCCGCGATGCAAAGGAACCGGCAGGGTCATAACGCATGCATGTAATAAATGCCACGGATCAGGAGTCGTTAAAAAAGAGAGGAAGATCTCTGTCAAGATCCCGGGAGGTGTTGAGGACGGTACAAGGCTAAAGATAACCGGTGAGGGGGAAGCAGGACGCCAGGGCGGGATAAATGGAGACCTTTATATTTTTATCAGTGTAAGTAAGCATAGGTTTTTTGAAAGAAGAGGAAATGATGTTTATTGTGAAGTATCCATTAATATTCCTCAGGCTGTATTGGGTACGGAGATCGCGGTAGAGACCATTGAAGGAAAAAAAGCTAAGATAAAGATCCCTTCAGGAACACAGAGCGGAAAAGTCTTCCGTATGAAATCGCTGGGATTTAAAGATATTCACGGATACGGGAAAGGGGACCAGATGATCCGTGTCCATGTAGATATTCCCAAAAAGATATCTGCTAAAGAAAAGCAGTTATACATGGATATTGCAAAGATGTCAAAAGAGAATGATGCTCCTCCTCCCAGAAGTTTTTTTGATCATATGAAGGATTATCTTGTTTGATCTTTTTTTAATGAAGAAATATCAGTCTTTTAAATCCACATATTCATCAAGCATCTTTTTTTTAGCTTCATCGTTAAGATCAACAAACTCTATTCCCATTTTATAGAGATCCTTATCTTTTTCATCATTATTGACCCAGGCTACTTTTCCTGTCAGTTCAATTGGAGCTTTAGTGGTTGCTATGGAAAGAATGATATGAAGGACGGTAGTTACAGGCAGCTGCTGGCTGGCTGCTATCTGAAGTCCGCCTTTACTGATATCGACACTTATAGGTGTACCGATCTTGTGAAATTCCGCTTCTTTTTCATCCGGATAGTTCTTGACTTGATACATCATGATAGCATCAACAGGGACTCTTTTGTATTTCCTTCGTTCTTCCATAATAACCACTCCTTGCATTGAAGCAATGATTGAAATACATTTTATATTTATAATAGTAGTTTATTCTTTTATATTCTGATGGCAAATATTTTTTATATTTCTTTATCAGGCTGGATAATATTGCGCACAATGATTTTATAGAAAGAATTTTGCTTTTTAAATAAAAGAGGTATACTAAATAATAATGAAAAAAATAGTAGTTATAGATGATGAAGACTATATCGTAGATTTTCTAAAAAGGATACTGGAACAGAATAATTACAGGGTATTGACCGCTTTCAATGGAAAGGAAGGATTTGAGCTGATCCAGAGAATCGATCCTGATCTAATAATATTGGATCTAAAGATGCCGGTGATGGACGGTTATAAGCTCATTGAGAAATTACAGGAAGTAAAGAAATTAAAGAGCATTCCTGTCATTGTAGCTACAGGTCTGGCCGATCTGAATACAATAGTTAAGATCAGAAAGTGCGGTGCGGTGGATTATGTTATTAAGCCGTTTTTCAGGGAAGAAATATTGAAAAGGATAAAAAAGGTATTGAATGATCCGGATGAGGCCGCAGACAATGGAAAGGAACGGAAAAGGTCGGATAAAAAGGAAGAAAGACCGGTGATCGGGGAAGCGGAACTATTAAAAAAAATGTCCGTTAATGAACTTAAGCCCGGAATGGTTCTGGGAACCCCGTTAAAGCATACCAATAAAATGATATTACTCTCTCATGGCACTGTGCTGACTGACAGTATTATAGAGAAATTAGTTAAGCTGAACATCACTTCTGTTAATATAATTGCTGATAACGAATAACTGCTAGTGTCAGCTGACATAAGAGAGTCTTCTGTTTTTAATTGACATAATAATAATAAGCGATATACTATACTTATTGATATCATCCAAAGGCGGACAATAAGTGAAGATCCTACATATTTTCATTATCCTTCTGATATTCTCGATATCAAATATTTATCCGAAATCTGAAGCCGATAAAACAGGAAAGATAATAATCAACGGAACTACGTCAGACTTTGATGCTGAAGCTGACCAGATATTGCTTTCACCTGATCTGTCCGGAAGGAATCATGAATCAGAATCCGATTCCAGGTGGGGAAGTTACAATGACATCGCTTCTATAAAAGTCACATGGGATGCTAAGAACCTCTTCATCGGAAGCGATGCGATCATAAACGGGAATAATATAATTATTTATTTAGATAGCGGACAGAGCCTGGGTGTCAGCGGTGCCGGTTCTTTGATTTCATGGAAACGGAAGATAATCTTTGAAAATATTAAACCGGATTTTTTTATGGCAAGCTGGGATAATAATGTTTTTCCCCAGTTCTGGAAGATAGAATCTCCGTCCGGGGTAACAGAAAAGACCTTTGAGATCAGTACATCTTCATTTTTCAACGGCGCGGTCAAAGGCTCTATTGAGTCAAAGATTCCATGGGAGACACTGTACGGCCTTGGAGAAGGCCGTGTCCTTCCAGCAGCAGTATTGAAAATAACCGGTGTTGTGACCGGCGGTGATAATTCTTCGTCTCCGGACAGTGCACCGGATACCACCGAAGAGCTCCCTTTAAGTTCTGATATTACCGCAACCATAGATAATTATCTTATCATCCCGATAGACTCGGATGCCAACGGATATCCTGATATGAATATCAATATTCGGGATGTGGCCAGCGTCGCGGTCGATACCACCAGCCTGAAATACCAGCAGTTACAGATCAAAGATCTGAGGGTAAAAGATCGAAGCTTCACTCCGGATAATGACGGTATCAATGATGAACTTGATATTACATATTTTATTACAAAAGATGCCAAGGTCAGTGTAAGGATATTCAATATTGCCGGTGATCTGATCCATACCTATCAGAAGGAAGCCGAATTGACAGCCGGATTTCAGATGATCAGATGGAACGGGTATAATGATTCAAATATCATTTCCCGGCCCGGATTATATCTGGTCCATATTGAAGCAAAAGCTTCCGGTGTTTCCGTTGTGCGCAAGATCGGAGCGTACCTGGTGAATTGATAAGAGCTCAAGTACCGGTTTAAGATTAATAGTATCATATGAAACAATTAAAAATATTTTTATTATTTCTGCTGGTTATTATTTATGCTCAGAATATCCAAGGGGAACTGATAAACGGGTCCAGGCCTTTAGGAATGACAGGAGCTTTTACAACTTTTGATGACGATATCAATGCCCTGGACTATAATCCGGCAGGGATCTCCGGTATTCGGCAATATTCCCTCCTTTTTACCTATATGCCGATCTATCAGGTTGATAACCTTTTTCATTTTAAATTAGCTGCAGTTATACCTTTCTTTAAACCAAGGATCGGGATCTCATTTTATAATGTAAGCCTGACAGATACATATTCTTTGAACCGGATCCTGCTGGGATGCGGTTACGCATTAAATGAGTTTTTATCCGTAGGGTTTAATCTTAAGTTCTATACTCATTTCGTGCAGTTAGCTGAAGGAGAAACATCTTACAGGAGCCGTCTCACTTATTTTAGTATGGATACGGGATTTTTAGCGCGATTCATTAAATGGCTCTCTATCGGGATCAGTGCAAAGGATCTGACCGATCCCAAGATAAAGTATAAAGACGAAAGCTCTAATTATGACAGTATCAGGACATTTACAACAGGTTTGCGTTTTCATTTTACGGACAGTTTCAGCATTGCCCTGGATGAAGAGTTTAAAAAGAATGAAGATATGATCTTGAAATTCGGCAGTGAATTGTGGTTTTATAACACGGTTGCTGTTCGCGCGGGTATCAGTAAGAATGATATGTACGGTATAGGAATAGGATTAAAGACCCTGCATGCTAATGTTGATTTTGCTTTGCAGTCACATCCTTTTCTGGGTAATCAGTATATTGCGGATCTGACAGCTAAGTTTTGATCTTAAAGAGAGAAAGTGGAGTAGTACCCTTATCTTGTTTTTTTTTTCATCAATATGAAAAGAGCCCTGCTTATACTATTATTATTATTTATCCCTTTTACTCTCATAATGGCCAAGGTGAATTTTAACGGGGCCTATGAGTCTTCTTTTACTTTTATAAGAGATAATCAGGAATATAAATGGCAGCTTGCATCTCCCTGGCACAGGCTGGAGCTCCGTTTTTATGCTGACCCTATCCCTAATACGGAATTTTTTCTGAAAACCTATGCGGATTCATGGCGTACCACCGCTGATTCTGACCGGAAGGAGGCTTTCTATCTGGATGAGGGACATATAAAATACCGTTGGGGGGACTCCGATTATATTGAATCCTTTCTCTTTGTACGGGAGACCAGGTTCTGGCTTGGAGATCCTTTGCTGAATCTTGTTAATAATGATTATGATAAATGGGATGACAAAAAGGTATCCGGTCTGACTTATGAAATGAATGGATTTCTGCCCGGATTCTGGTCCAAGTTCTTTATTACTAAAATGGTTGATTCGGATATTGATAATGCCGGGATAAGGGTGTATGAAAAGCTCCTGAAAAACAATGTCCACATCGGGTCAACAATTACTTATAAAAAGTGGCAAGGAAGCAAGAATTATTATAACAGTGTATATGCAGGGGACCTGTGGGTGGGTATCATAAAAAAAGTATTAAACCTGACAGGAGAAGCCGGGATCAGCCGGACCCCGACTTTGATCACGGATAAGAATGATGTTCTTGCCTGTAAGATAGAGGTGAAAGGGGACAGGCCGTTGCAGGCCCTGCTCAATAAGAATATTGGCAGTTTGTCCTATCGGTTGGGATACAGGGATATAGGAAATGATTTCCGTGCCTATCTTTCCAAGGATTATGACAATGACCGGAAATTTGACCAGATCGGTTATGACCTGAATGTGCAGTACCTCTTTCCGATAAAAGCAATTACTCTGAAATATTACAGGGATTATTATAAAAGGCATTACGAAAATTATCAGGTGAATGATAATCAGCTCGAGGCCTATATCGAATTTATAAAGGGATTCCGGTGGAAGAATTATTATCAGATCTATCATGAACTGAATACGGACAGGATACAGATAACACAGCTTGACGGAAGCGTAATAGAAGTGAATTTTGTTGATAATACCTGGCAGCACTATTTGACCCAGCTGGAGATGGAAAACAGCATCGCGTATGTTAAACTTCAATTTAAGATCAAGAATATCTATACGGAATATTTAAAGTATTTGTATGGAACGGAATACAGCATCAACATTACGCAAAAGTTAAAGAGTATCAACCGGTTGATCATTATTGATGAAGGGAACAGGGCCAGAAAGACCTTCTTTTCACAGATACAGTACCGGTATGGCGAGAATACGGATTTTTATCTCGGATACGGGGAAGAGAGCGACAGTAATGATGATCTGGTGAATGATGATAATTTTGTAGAAGGTGACAATAATATCGTCCACAAAGCCCATTTATATGTAAAGGTAGGTTTTTAAAGAAGAGATGTTTTTAAAAAGAATAGTATTAATTATCAGTTTGATCTTATCATTCATATCACAAAGCCGTGCTCTGCAGATCTTTCCTTTACAGATCGATGATGAAGGGAACGTGACTTTTTCAATTGAGCTGAAAGAAACACAAAAGGTTGCCCTTGCCGGAAGCTTTAACGACTGGAATAAAGATATAGCCCTTATGAAGAAAGATGAAATGGGTATCTATTCAATGACAATTCTTCTGAAAGAAGGGGAATATGAATATAAGATCGTTCTGGATGATGTGCAATGGATCCCGAAAGAGAATATTAAATTCAAAATAATAAAAGAGGGTAATTCTTATAAACTTGCCGGAGAAGAAGGTATATTCCGCTCTCAGGAGAAGAGGAATAATATTAAACTGAATGATAAAGTCTATCTCTCGGGTCTTTATAAGATGGTCCTGATCACCAGGGCCTATCAGAAGAATAAAACACTCAAGACTGTTACTGATGCTCACAGGCATATTCTGGATATCGATATGGAGATCTATGCCAATGATAATGTATCGGGACAGGTTACTATCGGGATCGATACGGAAAAAGCTGATTATCTGAATTTCTGGAGGGGCCATGTCAGCCTGAATACCACGGACTCTTCTTTAGTCCTTTACAACAACCGGCTGATCATTGGATTTAATGATCCCCTGCGAAGTTTTGACAGATGGTTCTACGAGAGTAAATATCCGGTATTTAAATTCCCGATCCTTCTATATGACAGCAATGCTGAAAAAAACCGGTCAGGCCTGGATACACGGGGGCTTATCTTTAATTACCATACCTTTATTGATTTTTCGGCATTTGTTTCCCGGTTCAATTACAGGAATGATACGCTGATAGGGGTTTCTTTTAAGAAACATCTGGATAATTCTTTTTTAGGCTTTAATTCTATTATCCGTAGATTTAAGTATTCGGGAAGCGAATATATCAGCCCGGAAAGCAGCGGCTGGGTTCAATCTCCTTACAACGATGATCACTATTATCAAATAGATAATGAAAAATATTTTTCTGTGAATGAAGAAGCCGTTACCGCTAAAAACGGGATTGAATTTAAGATATCTGTTTCAAAAAGATTCAGGCTGTTTGGTGAATATCTGTATAAAAGTAAAACCGGCGGTTATTATGCTGAATCGTTTTTAAGCAGCGGGGCAGACCTTCCTCATGACTGGCCTCATTATTCTTCATCAGGATATAATTATCCAAAAAGGGTCTTTTTCTATGAATTACCGTATACCGGTTCTGAAATGGTTGTGGGGATCCAGCTTACAGGGAAGAAAGAATTTGAACACCAGTTCAGCTACAGCATTGATCAGATCAATTATAAGTATATTGATGCATTTCAGGACCAGGAGAGGATCCCCAGGCAGAATTCCTTGCATAGTATAAACAGAATTTTCTTTAAACTGAATACCATAGGGATAAAGAATGCTAACGAGATGAAGCTGATCTTTTCGGATAACCGGACGCAAGGGTACGATTACCGGATGCTTTTTGACAGGGATAATTTTTATAATTATTCCATTAATGAAGCATACCGGATGTTCCATGTTAAAAACAGGCTGATTTTGTCTCTTTTTCCGGGTCTGGCCGTTTACTATGACCTGCAATACAATTTTTACTTCCAGAGGGACATATATTTTGAAACAGGGAAAACCTGGTCCAGCGAGACGATCGAGAATTATCCCCGATTATTATATGATCTGAGTATTCACTGGGAGCTGTCCTGCGGGTCCAGGATTAAAAATTATTATTTCGGCCAATTCATTGAGAAAGAACTGTTCAAGAGGTTCAGTAAAATGTATTTTGACCCGTTTGTACGGATAAAATATAAACTGTATAAAAATTTTTATATGGCTCTGGAGTACGGGCTGGACCCGGAACCGGATGAGGACCACAGGGACGGGCTGTTCTATTACCTGCATGATAATCTTGATAATAATTTCCCGTTCTTTAAGAGTGCGGAAGATCGGGTCATGGAGCAGAGCTTTATTTCCATAAAAGGAGAGTTGAGTTTCTAATGATCTGCAGGCTGTTATTGATATTTGCATTGCTAGTCGTTCAATTGCCGCTGGAATCTGCTGTATATGCACAGGAAGATGATGTTATTGAGGTTGACCTGGGCGATGAGAGTAACGATACAAAAGAAGCAGAAGATGAAATTGAAATCCCGGCCGATAAGGAAGAAGAAAAAGAAGAGAAGAAGGACCGGCTTGATCTGACAAAATTTCATTTTGACTTCTATGGGAATCTGTTTTACAGTTTTATGATGAATCAGGTCAAACAGTCCAATTCAAAAGAGTATAATAATTTTCATATTAATAATATCTATACGGATACTGTGATCGGGTTAAGATTTCTCAACAAATCAGATATT
>JAHITG010000513.1 GCA_018817865.1 Spirochaetota bacterium | reverse complement strand
TTAACAATATCTTTTACATTTGGTAAAGAGGCCTTTTCAATGCTTGTCTTTGCCACCCTCTCGATAAGCATCAATTGCCGGTATTCGGACGGAGTGATAAAAGTAATAGCTGTACCCTGTTTTCCCGCACGGCCGGTACGGCCGATCCTGTGTATATAGGATTCCGGGTCCTGGGGTAAAGAGTAATTGATCACATGGGTCAGATCAATTATATCGATCCCCCTGGCAGCCACATCCGTTGCAACAAGAATATTGATCTTGCGATCCTTGAATTTCTTAAGGACCTTTTCCCGCAGTCCCTGTGACATATCCCCGTGAAGTGCATCAACATCATATCCGCGGTCCCCCAATTTTTTTGCCAGGTTCTTTACATTGATCTTGGTCCTGCAGAAGATAAGAGCATAAAATTCCGGTTCAACATCTATGATCCGGCAGAGTGCATCCTGCTTATCCGCTGCTGCCACTTCAAAATAGATCTGATTGGTCAGCTCCACTGTCAGGTTCTTTTTCTGTATTTTAATAAATTCATACTTCCCCATATAGTTTTCCGCTAAATGCCGGATCCTTTCCGGCATGGTTGCGGAAAAGAGAAGAATTTTTCTATGCTTGTTCGTATGCTTAATGATCTCTTTAATATCATCAATAAAACCCATATTCAGCATCTCATCCGCTTCATCAAGCACAAGGTATGATATATGAGAAAGGACCAGAGTTCCCCTCTTAATATGATCAATGATCCTGCCGGGAGTCCCAACTACAATATCAATACCCTTCTTCAGTTTCTGGAACTGCTGGGAGATCGCCTGGCCTCCGTAAATTGGAGCGATCCTTATCCTCCGTTTTCCTTTCAGGGAATTGATCTCTTCTGCTACCTGCAGTGCCAGCTCCCGTGTGGGTGTCAGTATGAGCACCTGTACGTCCTTCTGACCTTCTTTTAATCTCTCCAGGATCGGCAAACCAAACGCTGCTGTCTTTCCGGTACCGGTCTGTGCCTGTCCGATCACATCCTTTTCAGAATGCAAAAGAAGAGGGATGACCTTTTCCTGTATCTCTGTGGGTTCTTCAAAACCTTTTATTGTTAATGCATGACAGGACTCATCGGATAAGCCTAATTTTTTAAAATTTTCCATTTTCACTGATTTCCTCTAATTATCTATGAAATACTGATTTAGATATTTAATTCCAAATCATATCTTATTTTAAAGCATATCCCTTTTCAATAAAAAGTCAATCGCTAAAAAAATAAGTGGACTTTTAATGAAAAAGTATTACGATAAGAGCATATCCGATAGTTATTTTCATATCGAAATAAATCATTATTTATAAATAATATTAATCCACTCTTACACACAATTATATAATTATAATAATGAAACATCTAATAAATGGAGGAATGATGGAAAATACCGTTACAGGTGTACTAAAGATCAATAAAGAGAAGGCCAGTGTTCTTCTTGACCCGGCCAGATCCTTTAAGCCGGCAGGCCCGGCTGATCCGATCGTGCCCGTTAAGCTGATAAAACAATATGATATGAAAGAAGGGGCTGTTGTTACAGGTTCTCTAATGAATGACAACCATAAAAAGATCATTGATAAAGTTCATTCTATCTGCGGATTATCTCCGGAAGATTTTAGAAAACGGACCCATTATACCGCACTGACCGCAATAGACCCGAAAGATCGGTTTCACCTCAGTATTTCTAATGAAAAGAGCATGAGGATCATCGACCTGATCGCTCCCATAGGTAAAGGGACCAGGGGCTTGATCGTCTCCCCTCCGAGAGCAGGAAAAACCACCATTCTGATGCAGATCGCAAAGGCGATCCGTAAAGAGAAACCCGATTCCCAGATCATCGTCTTTCTGATCGATGAACGCCCGGAAGAAGTCACGCATTTTAAAAGGTCGGTTGAAGCAGAGGTGATCGCCAGCAGCAGTGACCAGAGCCCTCAGGAGCATATGGCACTGGCAGAGCTGACCCTGTCGCATATTCAGGTGAACCTGGAATGCAACAAGGATGTAGTAGTACTGGTAGACAGCCTGACCCGCATGGGAAGGGCATTCAATCAGAGGGCCGGCGGATCCGGACGGATCATGTCGGGAGGAATGGAAGCCGGGGCTATGGCCATCCCCAGAAAATTTTTCGGACTGGCAAGGAATATTGAAGGCGGCGGATCTGTCACCATTATTGCAACCGCCCTTGTCAATACAGGTTCCCGCATGGACGAACTGATCTTCCAGGAATTCAAAGGAACCGGTAACAGCGAGATCGTACTGGACCGTTCCATGGCAGAACAGAACCTGTTCCCTGCGATAAATGTAACAGAGAGCGGAACAAGGCGCGAAGAGTATCTGTATGATGAAAAAGAGTATCAAAAGATCAGTAATTTAAGAAAAGCCCTCTCCGTAGTCAGCCCCAGAGAAAAGATCGAGATGATCCTGGACCTTATTGAAAAGTATCCCACTAATGAAGAACTTCTTGATAATATACCCGGAACTCTTTAGTTCTTAAAAATACTGGAAAGTATAATTTAAGAAGATATTTTTAATCTAAAGAAATAAGAGATACAGGACAATGAAAAAAAAATTAAGTATTGAAGAAAAAACAGAAAAAGTTGTTACAGAGATAATATCCAGAGCTATAAAAGCAGGGAAAAGAAAGAAAAGAACGATCACTATTGCCAAAACCATAGGCGGACAGCAGATACCGGTCGATACTTTAAATCCAAAAACTGAAGAAGGGAAACAAAACTTAAAGGATTTTTTCCGGAAAGTCAGATTATACTATATCTTCTTTAACCTGGGAAAACCGGCTGATAAAAATTTCATCAGCTGGCGTATCATTAATCTTCCCCTTCACAGAAGAGTTAAAAATGTGGTTTTAACCATGATCTGCAGTATGATGAAAGGATGTAACTTAAAGAACCGTATTTACAGGATGATGGGAGTGGAGATAGGAAAAAATGTGGAGATCATGCACCTGGCATGGCTTGACCATTTCCGGCCGGAACTGATCAGTATTGGTGACAACACCCTGCTGGGTGCTTTTACCAAACTTTCAGTTCACTTCTACGAAGGAGAAGGGACATTCAGAGTAGGATATATCAAGATCGGGAACAACTGCAAGATCGGAGCCGGTACCGGTATGGCATTTATCAGGATGGAGGATGATGTAAGAGCCCTGCCCGGAACGGCCCTCTCCCCTTATTTCACTTATTTGAAAAAAGGAACCGTCGTGGGATTTAATCCTCCACCTAAAAAATGCCCTTAACTAGCATTATTCAAAAGTGATCCATAGGAAAAACTCACGTTATGATCATTTATTATATCAGTCAACCTGATCGTAAAAAATTTTTATTGCAAAAAAACATTGAAAATGAAAATATAACAGGTAATTTAATAGCAGATAAACCAACTGATTCATAATGTTTTTTATAATATACAGGAGGAATTAAAATGGGAGATCATGGTAAAAAAGACAAATCAAACAGAGAAGCTAAAAAACCGGCAAAATTATCTTTAAAGGAAAAGAGGAAACTGAAAAAAGAGAAAAGAAACCAATAAAGAATAAAATAACTTATGGATTAATCCACATTATTATGTAGGAATAACCTTAAGCTCTCCCGATTTCAGCTTATTCAGAGAGCTTCTCACCCAGATTAGGCTAATTATAGCTGTGGTGCTGTTCCCGATAATCAGGCCGAACCAGACCCCGTACATCTTCAGGTTAAAAACATATACCAAAACAAGAATGGCAGGGACATTGAGAATGATCATCCGGAGAAAAGCAAGGACCAGAGCAGGGAACGGGTGTCCGGTCCCCTGAAACACGGAACGGCCCAGGATCCCGACCGTTGCAAATATATAGGTGAAAGCCAGTATTCTCGTCTGCGTGACAGCATAGTTCACTACCTGATCTATCTCACTGAAATTAGAATAGATGATCCTTGCAAGGATAAACATGACAGCCGCCAGAAAAAGGACCATTATAGCTGCTCCCTGTATGCCCCTGTACCAGATCTCTTTTGTCCGGTCATAGAGGCCCCTGGCAGAATTCTGGCCCACCATGGTCAGAACAGCAGAACCAATGGCAAAGATCGGAATAAAGATGATCTGATCGATCCTGGCAGCAAGGGAGTAAGCGGTCATGGCCAGCTTGTCTATATGGATCACGATCCTGTTGATGAACATGAAGCTAAGAGACATGATGATCATGCTGGCTGCCTGCGTAAATCCTATGGAAGAGATTTTCCCCATTGTGTGAAGGTCAATATTGGCCAGCTTCCATTTTACATGGATGGATGATTTTTTCATGTGAAAAACACTTAAGGTATAGAAGACCCCTGTTGAATGGGACAAGCACGTGGCCAGGGCAGCTCCCTTTACTTTCAGGTCCAGCAGGAAGATAAAGACCGGGTCCAGCACAATATTCAGGACAGTTGCAATGATCATGGCCTTCATGACATACTTCATCAGGCCCTCCCCCTGAAGGATGCCCTGAAAGACCGCACCGAACAGGATAACAGGAACAAGCGGAAGGATGAACCGGTAATAATCCAATGCACGGGTCATATACAGTTCACTGGCCCCCAGCGTGGCAATGATATCACGGTCATAAAGATACCCCAAAATGAGGAGCGCTATACCAAAAAAGATACCGATCACGAGGCCTGACTCAGCCGCCTTTTCCAGGATCCTGTGGTTCCGTTCCCCGATCGCCCTTGCAACAAGGGAATTGACCCCTATCACAATACCGTTGGCCAGCGCCATGACAAAAACA
>JAHITG010000512.1 GCA_018817865.1 Spirochaetota bacterium | reverse complement strand
GGGGCAACTGTTATTCAGGAAAAAGACGGTTATGTGGTCAGGGGAACTTCCAAAACAAAAAGTTATGGAGCCATTTATTCTGATGTTAGAATTGACTTTGATAATTATCCAATATTAAAAATTGATACAACTAAAACCAAGGGGCGATGGTATATATTGATCTCTGATCAAAGTTTAGAAGGGGGATATGTCCACATTCAGCGGGATACTTTTATGCGTGGAACTTACACCTATGACCTTCAAAAAATTACCGGCTTCAGACGGAATCGGACAGTGCAGCTTCAGATAGGTATAACTTCGGGAACCGCTAAACCGAACAAAGATCTGTATGTAAAAATAAAATCCATGATTCTTACAAAAGCTTCAGTGAAGACAAAGGTAAAAATTGATAAAAACTTCAGTACTTATTTTCCCGAGATAAAAAAGAATTTAAGGGGATGGGATGATAAATATCCTGACGGAGCACCTACAGGAGCCACTATTGATTTTACAGGGGATCAAGGTATAGTTAAAGGGACAGCAGAGAAGATGAATTACGGCTTTGTATACCGTGAAGTTGATCTTGACTTGGATAAATATCCCGTATTGGAGATATCTATTGATAAAGTATCAGAAGGATGGTACCTTGTTATACATAGTAAGGATCTGCCATCCGGTTATGTTAAGTTAGAGAGGTATAATACGGAAAAGGGAGTATATGAGTTTGATCTTAAAAAGAAATTGAAAATGAATGGAGTCAGAAGATTCTGGGTATCTTTGGGAGTTGTCGTAGAAAGGAATAATATCAGGAAGAATATTGGACAGTACGTCAGGTTCAATTATATTAAATTTAAGAGTAGAAAAAGTCTAAAAGAGGAACAGGAGGATATAAAGAAAAAAAGAAAGTTACTGAAAGAGATAGACATCAATTCTATCAGTTTAAAAAATAAATTTTTTATTCCGGAGCGATTGAACAAGAAAAAGATAGGTATTCAGTATGAAAAAGGGACAGTAAATAAAAATGAGCTGGAGAGTGAGGAAGAGTTTAAGTTCTTAAATGATGCTAAAAGTATATTCCGCGAGCTTGCTTATGACAAAGGTGAGATAAAATCAGAACCTGCGAATTTTTTATTTTTAGATGATAAATATAAATTGAGTTTAAAGAATGAGAATTATGAAATTATATTTGAAAAAAATAATGGAAGTTTAAAAAGCATAGTAAATGTCCGGAATAAAAGGAAGATCATACTGGATAATAATTCAGAGTCATTATGGAAGATGGATTTTAAAGACGGGACCAGCCTTCTCAGTAAAGATTTCGACTTCTCTTATGTGCATACTCCGGATGAAAGTTTGGTTTTTAATTATAAAAAGGTCATTGATCAAAATACAAAAGCTTATTCTGAAGTAAAAATAACTTTAATTCCCTCTCAAGGATATTTTATCGATTTTATTATTAATATAAAGAATAATTTAAAGAAGGATATCATCAATTTTTCTTTTCCTGATTCTTTATTGTTCCAGTACCGGCATCTCGATAAATTTTTATTTCCTTTCAAGATGGGTTTAGCTCTGAATAAAAAGTTCTATCAGCAGAAAAGGCAGTTGATGGATAAGTATCCCAACCTGTTTGCTGACCTGTCCAGTATCCAGTTACAATATGGACAACTCTCCATTTATAGTATTCAGAAACAGAGCGAAATGTTCCAACCCGTTAATCTGGAGACAGGATATCATCATCATATGGGAGGAGCAGGCTATTATACTCATAAATATATTTCATATATAAAATCAGGAGAAGAATTTGATCTTCCGGTTATTAGAATGAATTTCGATCAGGATATTAAGAGAGTCATGGAAGATTACAGAAAAGTTAATGGGATAAATGAAGTACCCTCTCTTGAAAAAAAATTGGGGTCTTCCCTTTATAAAAAATTAAAAAGAAGTGTTCTTATGAAAATAGAGGTTAACAAGAACAGGGACTTTCAGTATATTAAGAGTTTTATCAGGTATCTTTCTGCTCCAACCATTGTGCATCTCGTTTCGTTCTGGCTGGGAGGGTTTGACAGGAATTATCCTGATTATCTTCCCCCGGATGAAGCTTTCGGAACTACAAGTGATATGCGAAGTCTTTGTAAAGCAATAAGTGATTCCGGCAATATTGTAATGCCCTATACGAACCCGACCTGGTGGCAGGCTGAATCTAAAACTTTAGAAAAGCTTGGAGTAAAAAATATTACATTGAAGAATTTTAAGGGTGATCTTATTTCAGAAAGCTATAATAAGTCTACCGGTTATCTTGTCAATCCTTTTCATCCGGATGTAATTTCAAGGATAAATCAGACTGTTCAAGAGTTTACTGATGATGTGCCGGTGGATATACTTTTTGAGGATCAGCTGGGTGCCAGGAAATGGTTTTATGGATCCAATAAAGAGCTTCCTTCTGCCAATGCATATGTGCAGGGCATTCTTAATATTGCAAAGAGGAATCATGAAAAGATCCCGCTGTTCACTGAAGAGGGTTTTGACAGGTTGATGTTTTATGAAAGCGGGTTCTGTAATATGTCCGCTGCCAACAATCTTCCGCCGGATGATAATTTTAATGTCCGGTTCGGTAAAGGAACATGGTCTATTATGCCTCTTGCTCTGTATCTAGGCCATGATAAAGTGGCTTTCTATCAGCATAATCTGGCTCATGAGGTCTTTTCTGATTCTATTAAAAAGATCACATGGAATCTATTATATGGCCACAACCTTTATATCGGCAGATGGGTTTCTTCCTGGGCTCAGCAGGTAAAAGATTATAAAGTAGCTGATGCCATACAGAAAGAGATCATAGCCCTTTATTTTGATAAAAAGCTGATTGACCATCAAATGATAGATGAAGGTGTTTTTTATAGTCAATTTGAGGATACCATGATCGTGGGAAATCTGTCAGAGGAGGAGTATAAGGTTGGCAGATATTCGATCGCAAAAGATGGATTCATGGCAGTGAATAAGGAAGGGACTCTGATGGCAGGAGTCTTTACAAAATTTAATGGAGAATATCTTGGCGGTGAAAGGATTATTATAATGAAGAAGAAGGATGATGCCCTTCTTTTTAAACAGCTTTCTGCCGAGAACAGTTTTATTACCCTCCCCAGACCAAAAAGTTGGAAATTTGACAGTAATATAGATGTGTATTATGGAGATGAAAAGATACCCTTTGTGTCCGGGAGGAAAGGTATTACTCTTTATATGAAGTACGATCAGGATGAAAAATGGTATAAGGTATCCTATAATGCAAAGAAACAGTCCGGATATGATATCAGGATTGCTTCCTGGAGAAGAGACCGGGATGTGAGTATCAATATCGAACTTTTAAGTTTTCAAAAGATGGAAAAGATTAAACTCGGTATTAATCCTTATCTGGTCCGTCCTTTAGGAAGTGTACCTGGTTTCTCAACAGGGGAGAATGATTTTTATTCCAAAATAATCAAGACTGTAGATGAGAATGAGAAGGTTACCTTTACTTTTTCAGTTCCCATTCCTGAGAATGCCAATAAAGATGATTCTATCTGGGTGAATTTAAATCTGTATGAGGGTAGTAAACAGATCAAACAAGCTTCAGGTATCGCAAAATTGTCTGAATCCTTAGACCTTATTCCGGATAAAAAAAAGATATCCTTTTATCCGGGAGAAAAAAAGACCGTTCGTATGTTTTTATATAATTATTCTTCAGATCAAGTAAAGGGAAAGATCATATGCAATTATCCAAAAGAGTTTAAAGGGAAAAAAGTGATCCCATTTGATCTAGGCAAAAACAGTAAAAAAGAGATAAAAATTATTCTTTCTTCGGATAATAGAATTATGAATGCAGTTTATAATGCCAATTTTGATGTGATCGTTAATCAGAAGAAACATGTAAGTACTCATTTAAAATTAACAGGTGAACCTGTGACCTATTACCTGGATATTGATCCTGTGAATACTCTTCTAGTCAATGAGAAGAACAAGCTGGTTTTATCTATCCATGACCTGCCTGGTGATTTTAAGAAAAGCAGAGTTTATATTACTGTTCCAAAAAAATGGTCTTTATTTGATTTTAAATCGGGATATGAGCATGATTTTTCCAGGAACAACTTTATGACTATACCTTTTATTGTGAAACCCGGAAAAGCAGGAGAAGGAGTGATCGGCGTAAAGGTTCAGAGTGGTATAAAAAAGATCTTTTATAAAGAGCGATTTAAAAGTTTCTCTCCGGAGAGTGCTTCTCTTTTAACCACGGATATGAATAGTGATGGTGTAAAGGATATTATTATTGCTAATAGTAAAATTGAAGTTGTCGTAACACCCGTTATCGGGGCCAGGATTTTAAAAATAATAAACAGGAAGACAGGCAACAATCAGCTGTTTACTGATTATCCCGGTATTGAAATCACCACTGGATCCAGCTGGGAGAGTTGGGCCGAATATGGGGGTCTCAATGATTGGTGGCCATCCGGCTGGCCGGGTGATGTCTGGAATAACAAATGGGATTACAAGATTATTCGAAACACAAAGGATCAAATTCAGGTTGATTTTTCATCCAGTGATAAAGATAAAAAACTTTCCATTCAAAGAAGTATAAAGCTTGATAAGAATAAAAATTACATTGCTTTTAATTATCAATTCAAGAATTTAACAGAGGTAGATGTGCCGTTTTTTTATAATTCTCATCCTGATATGGCGCCAGGGGAGAATAATTATGCGGATGAATCAGACTATGCGGTGATCCCGATTAAGAAAAAGGATAAGATGGAGGTCGTTTTTAAACCTTTTATTAAAAGTTTGAGTAAACAGAGTTATACACCCGGTGAGAACTGGTGCATTGCTCTTGACAATAAGAATCATGAGTATATAGGGCAGATTTTTACATCGGGAAGAGTCCAGTCTATAGGTGTCTGGCAGGGGATAAATTTCTTTTCTATGGAGCTGATTTCTGAAGGACTGGTACTGAAACCTTTTGAAATGATGCAGTTAAAGTGTTATTATTTTATTGGTCAGGAAAATTGGGAGGAAGACTTGAAAAAGATAAAAAAAGAGGTAAACTTAAGATAAGACTTAATGAAGCAAGAGTAAAGTTTGAAAACTTTTAAGATATAGATGAATAAATAATTTATATGGAGGTACTCTATGAAAAAGTTAAGTCTTATGATCGTTTTTTTACTGGTCGCTTCTATCGGTTCCCAGGTTATGGCTGCTGATGCTATCTGGAGGGATGATTTTGATGAAGAAGAACTGGAAGGATGGTATGATAACAAGACCGATGAATCCTTCAGAGCGGTTATTGTCATGGGTAAAAAGAAAGGAACAGCAGATGTTATCCAGAAAGGAAAGGGTGACTGGGGTAAAGTGGCTTTTGTTGTAATGAATGTTGATCTTGATACTTATAATATTGTTCGTGTTAAAGTAACAAAAGTTGATAAGAACGGTGATTATAAGGTATTGGCTGTTAGTAAGGATTGGAGCGACTCTTATGTTGTAATTGACAGGAGTAAAGGAAAAGGTACTCATAAGGGTGATATTAAAAAAGCCACCGGCTGGAAGGGAATGACGACTTTTAATATTGTTGTCGTAGTGGAAGGAAAAGGTAAAAAAGTCACACTTGATTGGATTGAACTGGTATCTGAAGAAGAAGAAAAGAGTAAATAAAACAATTGCAGAAGAATGATCAGAGGGGGGAGATAATCATTTATCATCCCCTCTG
>JAHITG010000511.1 GCA_018817865.1 Spirochaetota bacterium | reverse complement strand
TAGCCCTTTTATAATCATTATACGCATTATCCTGGAGAATATAAGTAAATACGGATGTTCCCAATAAAACGATCTCCGTAAGAATAAAGATATCCCCTTTCATTTTCTGACCGTTGTACTGCTGACCCCATCCGGCAAAGACCGCACTGCGCCATAATGCTCCCTCATTAACTTCAGCATGAAGCTGTATGTTCATAAAAAATACCAGAATTAGAATAATTAAACTAATCCGTTTCATAAGTTCCTCCATATCTTTAATATAATGATCAGTGAATTAATCTCTCCTGACGCTCCTGAATAAGGGAATCGATCAATGCTATATCCACATCAGATAGAACCCAGTCACCTGCCCTAGCGGTGTCCCCTATCTGAGAAGCATTCCTTGCACCGACAATAGCTGCAGTCACTTCACGACGATTCAGTGTCCAGGCAATTGCCAATTGTGCCAGAGTGATCTTGTTTTTTTCTGCTATTGGTTTTAATCCTTCTATAAACCAGAGGTTGGTGTTCAGGATCGGTTCTTTAAACTGAATATCATACTTTCTATGATCATCCGGTGAAAGCTGTTTAATATTCTCTTTTGTGTACTTCCCGGTTAAAAGGCCTTTCTGCATGGGTGAATATACAATTACACCTTTTTCAAAAGTAGCGCAGTATGGAAGGATCTCCTCTTCAATGTCTCTTTCGATCATACTGTAGGGAGGCTGCAGGGAGGCTGCGGGATGAATTGATTCTACTCTGATAAGCTGGTCAACATTAAAATTACATACACCCGCATATCGGATCTTTCCTGCTTTAACTGCCCCTGCAATAACTTCCCAGGCTTCCTCAATATCTTCATCAGGTCTGGGCCAGTGTATCTGATAAAGGTCGATCACTTCTATCTGCAGTCGTTTTAAACTTGCATTGATCTCATTCTTAACACTTTCTCTCTTCAAAAGAGGTGTTACTTTCCTTTTATCATTCCATACCAGCCCGCATTTTGAAAAAACAAGAGGCTTTTCTTTCATTGTGCTGATGGCTTTACCGACAACCTCTTCGGCATGCCCCATCCCGTACACAGGAGCCGTATCGATCCAATTGATCCCCAGGTCCATGGCCTGATGAATGGCAGAAATAGAATCATTATCATCCTGACTGCCCCAGCTGTAAGCCCAGTCACTGCCACCCATAGCCCAGGTCCCCAGACCAACAACCGATAATTCCAGGTCACTCCTTCCCAGCTTCTTCCTTCTCATTTATATACTCCATTTTGATCATCCAAATAATAGTTTGTCGATCCATAAAATGCATATAATTTTAAATAAAATATCAATAAAAAGGATCGCATGTTAATCTACTTCATCAGGCCTCAGAGAAAATAAATCCCTGCAGTTCCAATATAAATTTCTTTAACAGGCTTTATGATTTTCCCGGGGAATATCCTGCTTTTTTAATTGTAGAAATAATAATTGACCGTGATGCTTTACCCAGAACCTCTACTTTCTTACTTCTTAAATTTATATTTACTTCTTTTACGCCTTTCACTTTCATCAGAGTTTCTTCAATAGTCTTCACACATTTATTGCAGGTCATATCAGGCACTTTTAATACCATACCCTTATTGGTTATTTTTTTATCATGCTTTTTAAAAGCTGCCCTTACCATTAACAGTAATAGTATAATAGCTGATCCTACTTTTACATACTGGGGCAGCATCTTCATCCCTCCGCTTATCAATGCCATATCTTTTCCCGAAGCGTACCAGATCTGATCAACCAGTATTCCGAATGCAAGCGATGTGAAAATAATAGCGATCAGATAAACGATAAGGGACTTCTTTCCCAGCTTTCCTCCGACAAAAGATAATGTTGCTGTGTTGGTTGCGGGGCCGGCAATTAAAAAGATCAATCCTGCACCCGGGCTCATTCCTTTTAAGATAAGAGAAGCAGCAATGGGTATGGACCCGGTAGCACAGACATACATGGGGATGGAAATGGCGAGCATGACAGGATAAGCAATGATAGAACTCCCCAGATAGGCTGATATGATCTTCTCCGGGATGAAGAAGGAGATCATCCCGCCTGCAGCTATCCCTATGGCAAGCCACTTCCAGACATCTTCTACCAGATCAAAAAATCCGTATCGGAACATAACCTTTACCTTTTCCCAAAGAGAATGAGTATGAGGCTGATCAATATTACATATAGAACAGGAATACTTTTCATGGATCTTTTTTACTTTTTCCCCGTCAAAAATACTGTTTAAGCTCCCGGCTACAATACCTCCAATAAAAGCAGCCACCGGCCGTATTACGGCAAAGAGAGGCCCCAGCAAAGAATAGGTTGCCATAATGGAGTCAACTCCCGTTGTAGGAGTGGATGTTAAAAAACTTAATGTAGAACTCTTCCCGGCACCCTCCTTCCTCAAATGAGCTGCTACAGGAATAACACCGCAGGAACATAACGGCAGGGGGACGCCAAACAGGGAGGCTTTTATTATAGACAATAAATTATTCCGGGAAAAGTGCTTGTAGATCTTCTCTTTAGATATTATTATATACAAAAGACCTGCAATAAAAAAACCTAAGATCAGATAAGGGGCCATTTCCAGCAGCAAGATCCAGATCTCTTTTATTAATCCAAAAATATAATTCATGATCATCCTTATCAATTGATATTATTAATACACTATATGCTTTCTAAAAAATATGTCAAACGCTTTTTGGAACCACCTTTTTCCACCCTTAGAGATCATCTCAAGGACCAAAGTCTCCCTAGAAATTTTCTTGCAGAAAATTTCAGGGACTAAAATCCCGGAAAACCTCCTGTTTTCTCGGGGCCGGGAATTTCTACCCTGAGAAATTTTTCTATGAAAAATTTCCAGGACCAAAGTCCTTGGAATTGCTATAGCAATTCCTAAGGGCGAAATTCCTCGGGGTAGAGACACAAAGTACTCAAAGGGCTTAAGGGAATATAATATCAATAAAATTTAGGCTGTATTTATCATGCTACTAACTAATTGCAATAATTCAAACAAGATTAATAGTTTTATAAAATAATAATTAATATATATTTTTTCCTTTGTGCTCTTTGCCCCCTACGGGGAGGCTTCGCACTGTTCTTTGAGTCTTTGTGGTTAATAATAAATATTATAGTATTTTAAGCTAATATCTTTTTAAAAGATGCAACAAGCTGTATTTCCTGCTTGACATTTCCGAAATAAACCATAATTTAAGCAGAACACATCCTTATAGGAGGTCTAAAATGTTAAATAAAAGATACATCACGATCACCCTCGTCCTTATGCTTCTGCTGATATCCTGTGGATCTAAATCGGACAGAACAGGACAAAGAGATCCGGATAATAAGGGCAAGATCGTTCACGAGATAGAGACGGTGAAGGAATTTAACGATCTGATCGACAATTCAGCCGGTAAAATTCTTATAGTTGATTTCCATGCAAACTGGTGTGCTCCCTGCAAGACATTGTCACCACTTCTGGAAAAAATCGCCAAGGAGTATACAGGAAAAGCGTCCTTTTATAAGGTCAATGTCGATGAGCTAAGGGTCATCGCCTCCAGATATCAGGTTACCGGAATACCATACGTGGTCTTTTTTAAAGATAAAAAAATAGCATATTCTTTAGTAGGGCTTCGCTCTGAACAAGATTATAATAAAGTTATTGATGCATTAATACAATAGAAGATGTGTTCCTGATCTTTATTTATCCCTTTTTACTGTTACATGATCCCATGTGCCATGTTCCAGCTTCTTCCAGTCATCACCGATAATATTACCGATATGTTCAACAGGCCAGGCCGGTCGCTGACCATAAAATATACATAAATAATTTCCCTGATGAGAGTAAGCAAGACCGCCGGGTGAGATTTCAGGAACGGGGGATTCCTCCTTTCCAAGATCAATGCCGATAGAACCATACGCCTCAGCACCCCAGGTTGTCAGTTCTATAGAATACGGCAGATGCTTATGGAATTCTTCAGCGATCCTGGATCCAAACAGCTCGGCAGACAATTGAAATCCATCAAAATCCAATATTATTTTTTTCAATATAATATTCCCTTTTATACTCCGGTAATAGAATTTAATCTTTTATAATAGCTATTCCCGGGAATGGAGGAGCAGGTCGGGCAAAGAGGAAACCCTGTCCATATAAAACTCCAAGATCTATTAAAACATCCATCTCCTCTTTTGTCTCAATACCTTCTGCTATCACATCCGCTTTCATGGTTTCCGCAAGCTGTGAAAGAGCTTTAACCAGCTTCTGCTTCAGTGAATTTCTATTTACATTGCGTATCAGGGAAATATCTACTTTTATATACTGCAGCTTCAGTTTAATAAGACTTTGAAGATTGGAATACCCCGTACCGGTATCATCGATAGCTATGGCAAAACCGATATCGGAATAATACTGGGAGGCTTTTTTAAAGACCTCAAAATTCTCAATAACCTGCCGTTCACTTACTTCAAGGACAATATTATGAGGATTGATCTTCAGGTCACTCAAGAAATCCTTCAAGTACTTCCCCCTAAAAACAGGGTCATGGATCGTGGAGGGGAGGATATTCACAAATAATTTTGCACCCTTTGCGATACCCTTAGCATTTATAAAGGCCTGACGCCTGCAGATACGGTCCAATTCAAAGAGAAGTCCGGTCTCTTCAGCAATATTGAAAAGAACATAAGGATTCTCATACTCCGTATTCTTGGGTCCCCGGGTCAATGCCTCATAACCGATGATCTTTTTATTAATTAAATTGACTATCGGCTGATAGATAGTCTTGATCTCTTCTTTGATTATCAGTTCCTGTAACTTCTCCTTATTCCTCATGGAAGCCTTGAACTCTTTATAATGGGCCATTATTTTTGCGTCTTCGATCAGTTTATCAATAAGCCTCTCTTCCTGAACCAGGGGATTGTATACGGTAATAGCATATCCCACATTGATGGTTGGTCTCTTCTTTATGAGAGAATAGACCGTCCCGAACATATGTTTATTGATATAGCTCATGATCCTTTCCGCTACATTTTCAAGGTCATTAGATTGAAACTTTTTTTCCATCCTGGACCGAGAAAGAAATATATAATACTGATCACCTTCATGATGATTCACCGTTATAATATCTTCTTTCCGGAGCTGGTTTTCTCTCATGCTGGTAATAACATAGCATAATGCATCAAGGACTTCCCGGTAGATCTGCTTGCCGTACTCAAACTCTATCCTGTTTATTTTTGAGGCATCTATCAACAGGATCTTAAGATATGAATTCTTCATTAATAATTTCTTTATCCTGTTGAATTCCTCCTGTAAGACAGGAACAGAATAAGAGTCATATTTTGATTTTGATTTTGTCTTGGATCCGGATCCTGATCTCTTCTTTTTAATTGTCACAAGGAATCTCCTTTTCTATATTCTTTAATAGATATAATCAGAAAATGTAATCATTACGACTTTAATATCCAAACCCAAAAAGACTCCCTATATTATAACCTTTATTTTTTTTGTGTCAATTTAAAAATAAAATTGAAATTAAATTT
>JAHITG010000510.1 GCA_018817865.1 Spirochaetota bacterium | reverse complement strand
ATATTTTTTAAATGCTATCTGCCTTTCTATGGAGGATATTTTTAAATTACCTTCTTTTGTAATAACAGTTATACTCTCCTTAATTATATCTGCATCTATTTCTTTATTGATGAATTTTACTTCCAATTACAGGATTTAAATTAACTAATACTAAATCCCCTCTTTTTATAATCATTTTAATCCCAATTTTTATCTGCTGAAACCCATTCTTTATTTATATTAGCGCTTTCTTTAGCCATCTCCATATAACCTTCCTTTAACAATTGTTTTTGTTTTCTCATCTGCTCTTCTGCATTACGCATCATATTGACAATAACCTTTTCAAATAGGCTTCCTTAATTTCATTACTAGGTTCAACCTCTTGTAGTTTTTCTTCTTTATATAGTTTAATCAAAAAATTTATTTTTTTCATAGTAAATTTCAATCCTTTTTATAATTATATGATTTTTTTCTATCTCTTTGATTAATAAACTATCTTTATCATATTTTCCTATTTTTACACTTATCTTTGAATCTATTGATTCAATATCTTCTTTTAATTTATTATCTGTTGTATCCATATAAATATCAATATCACTATCTTTTTTTGCTATACCTTTTGCATATGAGCCAAATAAAATGACTAAGTTTATTTTTTCATTTTTCTTGATTAATTCTATTATTCTCCTCAAATTAGGATATTTTTTAATAATATCAAGAAGTTTTTGTGTTTCTGCATTATAGGCATATTGCTTTGCCTCTAATGATTTTTTTAGAAATACTACCTTATTTTTTCCTTCTTGCTTGAAGTCAACAATATTATTTTCATATAATTCCTGCACTTTTCTTGCAATAGTTGTCTGGTTTGTGCCAAGTATTTTGGCAAGCCCCCTAATATGATTTTCTGATTTTAGCAATGCTTCAATAATTTTTATACTGTAATTATTATGTGACATATGTAACATTAATATTACATTAATATATAAATCTTTCGGTTCAATAAGCTTTTTATAGTATTTCATAGATTAAAATAATATGGGAAATATGATGTCTGGAATGGACCCACGCCTTGTGAAAATGGCTATGAAAAAGATGGGGATTAAGCAAGAGGATATTGGAGCTTCAAGAGTTATTATAGAAACACTAGATAATAAAAAGTTAATAATTAATAATCCTATTGTTCAGAAGATGGATATGGCAGGAAATGTTTCATTTCAGATTTCTGGTGATGTAGAAGAAGAGAATAACAATGAATCTGATATTGAAATGATTATGGAACAGACAAATAAATCCAGAGAAAAAGTCAAGGAAGTTCTTGAAAAAAATAATGGGGATATAGCAAAGACAATTCTTGATTTGAAAAATTAAATTTCCCATGATTTTTCTTTATTTTCTAATTTTTTAAGGAGATCATCTATATCATCTTTTTCAAGAGTCTTTTTGCCTTTTATTAGCAGTATTCTGGCTAGCTTATCTATAAAATCATTGATATTATTTTCAAGTGTGTTTTCTAGGTATATAATTGCTCCTGCATTTATTCTTTTGATTCCAGCTTTGTAAAGTCGTTTCTTTAATTTTATACGTTTTATTAACATATTATTGTATTTATTATTATTTTTCATTTTAGTTTAATGCATTAATAGATAGTATTTTTTAAAATTAACCTCAAAATTGTTAAAAAATTCTTCAAACAGTTCGCTTGCTGAAACTGGCACAATGAATACCTGATTAGCCAACCATTCACCACCGCTTTTTTTAACAAAGCCATTATCATTTTTTAAACCCCTTAAGATATTGACAATTTTTACCTTTTTTGACAAGCTTAACGAGGTTAGTTTATAGCTGAATAGAACTCTGGTTTTAAAATCAAAGGTTTCAGCTAGATATTTATTATTTTTTATGCTATACCCTTCCCTTAATAATGTATTTATGATGGTTGGAGGCTTAATAAAAAATTCCCTTAGCGTTAATATACTGATATGAAATTTGTCTAATTTATCTATTTTTTCCTGCAGTTCCTTTGATAAACTTTTATCTATAATTATAGCAATATCAATATCGTTTGGATTTATCTTTCCTTTTATAACAGAGCCGAATAAGATAATATCAATTATTTCTTTATTCTTCATCAAAAATTTCAATTTATTTTTTATTTGAGATATAATTTTGGATTTCATTTGCATAATTCTTAACTTTTACAACATCCTCCTCTTTTAATTTCAGGTTATAGGAACGGGTGTATAATATGAATAATATTGATACATTTTTATAAGTATCCTTAAAATATTTCTTTAAAAGGGAAAATCTGTCTGCATGATTTTTTGGAATTATTTTTATTTCTTTATATATGAGATAATCGCAAAAAATCACAATCGCCTTAAAAAAGTCAGATACTGCTGCATTGAACCTCTTCTTTCTAAGGTTATCCTCTCCAGATTCCATGAATTCATTTGCAGTGCTTAATAATTCTTCCATTAATGTAT
>JAHITG010000509.1 GCA_018817865.1 Spirochaetota bacterium | reverse complement strand
CTTCCACTTTATAATCAAACTTACCCCAATTCCTGTACGCCCTGGCAAACTCTATCAGATCCTTATTTCGGCTGACCAGCATACCGCCTTCACCGGTTGATATGGTCTTTGTCGCATAAAAAGAGTAAACTCCTGCATCACCCCATATACCGGCCTTTTTATTATGCCATGCAGCACCATGCGCATGGGCACAATCCTCCAGTAAAACAATTCCCTTCTCTTTACAGAGCTTAGCGATCTCTTCTATCTGAAAAGCTATATGCCCGCCGATATGTACCACCCATACGGCAACCGGATCATATTTATTTATTTTTTCTTTTAGATCCTCAATATTGATACAGAGGTCTTCTTTATTGCAGTCAACAAATTCAACACTGGCACCGGCATTCACCGTAGCCAGAGGTGTGGCCATAAATGTATTGGAAGGGCATAAAACAACTTTACCCCTGACCTTATGGTATTCTAAAGCAGCCATGGCGCCACCGGCCCAGCTGGAAAAGGCGAGAGAAGTGAGATCATTATAGGTGCTCCATTTCTCTTCAAAAAGTTGAGTAAATTTTCCTTCACTCCATTTCTGGGTATCTATTATCTCATTCCAGTATTGATGGAGCAGATCTGTATCGCGCTTATCATATCCGATCGTAAATTTCATCTTTTTAATTAAACATGCCAAAACGCATACCTCTCTCATATATTGTCCTGAAAACAAGTATTAGAAAGATATGCACAAACAGATTATTCAAGGATTATCCTGCGGGCGAACCACACTAGAATAATTGTTCAATTTATGAACAATTAATAGATTTTAAATGAGATGTCAAGTAAAAAATTTAAGATATTTACTGCTGATATTTACATTTATCCACTCTTCTGAATGTAAAATTTTAAATGAAACCCTTTTTTTAACCATTAGAAAAGATAAATTTTTAAAGAAATAAAAATAGAACCGAGTATTAAATAAACGATCTCAATATTCATCAAAGAGCATAATATTGAATTTTTTCTAGATTTTTTTGGTTTTAATATAATTGGTAAATAACTATGTCCGGAAAGGGTTTAACTGTCTAATCTGTATTTTATTAAAATAGTTTTTATACCCAGTGGTGAATGATCAGTTAATGTAATTCGTTTCATATCCGTTTGTGAAAATTTATAATTAATCCCGCCGAAAGTACTGAAAGCTACCAGCTCTGGAATAGATTTAATAATTATTCTGCTATTATCATCAAAATGTGTTACTCCACCATGCGGATAGGCAAAAAAATACAATTTCTTAGCTAACAACTTTTCCAAATTCTTATGTCCATCCACTATTTCCTGCTTTTGATTATTTTTTTTAATCGAAGAAAGCATGGGATGAGTGACAGTATGAGAACCTATTTCCACATCAGGATGTTTTTTTAATTGCAAGACCTCTTTTTTATTTAAAAATGGTGAATTTATTTTATATTCTTTTTGATAAGCTCTAAAAACCTCATTTATTACTGCTTCCATACGGTTATTAATGATATTTTTTATCCAGGATAAAATTGCAGCGGAATTCATCTTTGATAAGTCAATACCCGGATACTCATTATCTATTATCATCTGTAATATTTTCAATAATCTTGTCTTTGCCCCTGTATTTAAACAAAAAGCTAACTTGTTTCTAATAGGAACATCACCCTTCACAACTGAATCAATTAAAAATACGGTTGAAGGAATTCCAAATCGCTTTAAATAAGGCAGGACAATATCCTTATATGATCTAAATCCGTCATCAAAATGAACAGCAGCAATATTTTCTTTCACTTGCTTTTTTCGCAATTTTTCAATTAAAACACTTGTACTTTTAATCTTAAAATTTTGGTTTATAAATCTGATCTGATCTCTAAATGCAGAAAAAGGAGTTATATACCTATGGCCATCTGTCCATGGTGACTTTTCAGTCTCCACAGTATGAAATAGAAATATAACAGCTACCGGAGACTTGAAGGTCAATGGCTGTAAAAAAACAGATGCCTTTTCTAAG
>JAHITG010000508.1 GCA_018817865.1 Spirochaetota bacterium | reverse complement strand
TACATTTATCTGTTCCTTCATTAAAGCTGATGCCAGATAGAGGGTTGCCTGTGAGATCCAGTCATTCTCTTCTTTTCGCTGTGAATAAAAGATATTTTTGAATAATAGTACTGTGGGATCTTGTTTTTTTCTGTTTCCTGATCTTTTTTTAAGGCCCGCTTGTGATGTATCTATTTTAATATTTCCAAAATAGTACTTTTGCGGATTTTTCATTATTAATTTTTCTAAATAATCCGTTCTGTAATTTTTTTCTCTACTGCTGATCTCTCCTTTCAGATCGGCTGCCCGTGTTCTCTTTCTTTTACTGTAAAGAAAAAACACGACGCTGTCAAAAAATTCAGCCATCTTGACCGAGTCCATGAATTCCGCTCTTGTTTCAGAAGGGAAGCAGTATATAAAGTGGGTATTTATTTTAGTATGAGGGGATATTCTCTTTATATCCTTGACTGTCCGGATCAGTGAATCAAGAGAGTATTTTCTATTCATCAGTTTTAAAATTCTGTTGTTGCCGGACTGGAGAGGCAGGTTTAAATAGGACAATTTTATTTTTTTTAAAGTATTCCTGACAGATGGATATTGTTCGACTAATCTCCCGGGTTCGAAGTTGGTTATCAGAACTTCAAAGTTTCCTTTCAATTGACTGATCTGTTTCAGCAGTTCTGAGAAATTACTCCTCAGATCCTGCCCATATCCCCCGCAATCATCACCCATGAGTTCAAATTTTTTATAACCTGTCTTTAATCCTTTTTTAAATTCCATTAATATAGAATTCAACGGTTTGCTTCGAAGAGTCCCCTTGGCCTTTTTGATGACACAATAACTGCAGTTATTCAGACATCCTTCAGTTATTTTGATGTAATATTTGGAAGGGGAATAATATTTATAATATCCGGACTCTAATTCACTGGTATCCAGGCAGAATCTTTTATAGAGGTTATTCGATTCAAAATCAGAAATGGATTTGCGGGTGTCGAAAAGGTTATCCAGATCCTTGATTTTTTTAACTCCCACTGCAGTTAGTCCGGTTTTTCTTTTAATAAAATCCGGGTTGATATCAGGGAGGCAACCGGTAACGATGATCTTCTTTGTATTTGAGTATTTTTTTGTATATTCCCTTACAAATTCTATTGCTTTTTTCTCATCAGTACTTACATTAGCACAGGTTCCTATTATTATGGCTTCACTCTTATCAGGATCATCAGTTATTTCTATCCCATTACCCTCTAAATAATTTTGGATCCTGGTAAGTAAAGACGAGTTAAGGATACATCCATAAAAACTTGAGCAGATATAAACTTTTCTAATTTTTCTGTTTTTTGAGGTGGTATTGATCATGGCGAATTTAAGTTACTTTTCTACCAAGTAGTGTTGTAAATTCTATTTTTCTTTAATGGTTATATAGAGACAATACTATTTTTTAAGGAAGATACACCTCTCCCGTGAAATTGTAGGTTTAAGTCTTTTGATCGGAAGTAAGAAATAATCATAAAAAAATAAAAAATAATTTCCTCTGCCGGCGGACCAGGCTAAAGAAAATATCTATTTTATGATTAAAATTAACCCATATAAATGGAATGTCAAATCAATAAGTAACGGTGTTTTTTGAAGATAATGTAGTAAATTAATAAATTAACGGACTATTGCGATCTTCAGGACTTTAAAGTCATTTTTATCATCAGAATTTTCGACCCTTACAATATAAATACCGCTTCCGAGGTATCTGGATTTTCCTTTTGTATCCCATATATATCGTCCATCTCCGTCAGTCTCTTCCAGCTCGGCAACGAGGGTTCCGTTGACCGTATAGACTTTAATAGTAGCCCGAAGGGTAAGATTTACAAAATGGATACCATTCGAATCCCCGGTATAAAGAGTAGGTCCGGCCATGACATGATCTGTATTCTCAAATACAGGTCTTCTCAGTACCAGTATCCTGAATATGTTCTCGTCAAGCATTTCAGCAATACCCTGGAACCGTTTTTCGGAAAAGGTGCCTTCTTTCACCAGTTCCCATTCGATGGAGGATGTGTTTAACCTGAAAAGGCCGAGTCTCTTTTCCATCCATGTCTCCAGAGCTGTGTTGATCGGCAGGGACAGGGAAACCGGGCTAATAAGAGTAACCGGTACGGCTGGACTGTTCCTGTATACGGTGATTATGAAACAGGTATCAGCGGTCAGGTCTACGGACCCGAGATCAACAACATCTTTGTTGAGTTTACTGTTTGCCTGCGTAATAAGGTTGCTGTCCGGGACTTCAAAATTAACGAAATAATTGATGTTATTTCCCCCTGCATCCTGATCGTTGATCATGTAATACTCCAGATTCAGTCTGGAATAAATGATATCATTAAAAACAGTGATCCTGTTGCGCACGGAAAACGCTGGACCGCTCATGGCAGATCCGGACAGGCCGGACTGGTTGTTGTTCACATCTCTAGCAATGATAGCCACATAATAATCCTGTTTATCCGAGAGACCTGATATATTGGTATTGGTAATGGTTTGAGAAATATTGCTGATCGCCAATAGCGAATTGGTAATAAGAGTGATAGGGTTTGTATCAATATAAATCCAGTAATTAAAACTGCTCTCATCCTGTGATCTCATCCATTTAAGCTCTAATACACCTCCGTCATCATTGTTGCGGTCAGATACAGAGATGATCACAACATTGGTAGGAGCAGCAGTATCAAATAGGATCGTGCTGTCCGTTGCTGTCCTAAAACCGGGATCAATGATATTATTGTGCACATCATAAAGGTTTGTTACGGTACAATAGGCATTGGTTGCGTCATTAAAAACGGCCGGGCTGAAGGTCAATACTACAGTATCAGGTGAAAAAATATTTACAGAAACCGGGAAATTATTAAAGTTTGTGATCAAGGTACCGGCATTGTTGCTGACCCATGCCATATTATAATTCATTTTGTTGGTTGTACTGATTCCCATCGATTCTGAAAAGAGAAGCTGGGCGGTATTGGACGAAAGAACATTGAAACTAAGCAGTCTGGGCCGGATCTGTTCTTGTCCTGTTCCTGTGAATGATGTAATATTTGATGAGAAATCCATGACCGATAAAGTACAGCCGGGCAGTTCCGCTGTAGTATAATTCGGAATGACCGTAAAGATCACATTACTTTGTCCATTTTGGAAATTGGTGTTTTGAACTGTTCTTCCTGATAAGCTGATATTTAATACCCTGAATATCGGCTCAGAAGATTCATATCTGACTTTATTTGTTTCGATCACAATAATGTTGCTGGCGGTGATCACAGGAGCTATGCCGTCTGAAAACTTTCCCGTGTTGGTGGTGGGATTAAAGCTTGTATCCTGTGCGATGATCCTAAAGTTCGTGCTTTCATTATTCTTAAAAGTCCCTGCTATGGTGACCATCAGGTTAGATCCGCTGGCATTGGTCCTGATAATACTGTGATTGCTGATCTGTATCATCGATCCGGCAGCTGTTACCGGCTCATTGAAAATAAAGACCAGATTGGTTGAATTTACGGTCATTGCTCTGGAGAGGCCCGGAGCCAGTCCGTCGGAGAAGATACCATTGGTGATTATTTCATTCATGTTAGTTTCAGAAACCCTTAAACTGAAATTGGCTTTCTCGCTCACTGAAAAATTAGGACCTACTGTAAAGATCACTTCAGTGGAATTTATATTCGTACCCAAAACAGTCTTATTTGAGATGCTTACATTAGAGACAGCCTGAATTACCTTGTTGAATGTAAACCGTATCTGATTGGTCTTGATCGTGCGCGCTTCTGTCAGATAGCCGGGTGCAGCATCAAAGATTATATTCGCATCAATTGCTGAATTGAAATTGGTATCAATAATATTAGTCTGAAGATCAAATACATTTGTTACAACACAGATGGCATTACTGGCATATTGAAAGATCGGTAAAGCAAAGAAGAGGTCCACGATATTGGTCTTACCTGCCATGTTGGTGATGATCAGATTAGGAAAGTTCCCCCAGTTGGTTACAGGAGTTCCAGTAGTATTGCTGATCCAAGCTACCTGATAACTTGGTGTATTGGTTTGTGAGATCCCAAGAGGCTCATTGAATTTCAGTTTAGCGCCATTGGTCGAAAAAACATTGAAGTATATTAACCGTGGCCTGATCTTTTCAAGATAGGTGCCGTTAATGAGGATAGCGTTTGAGATAGAATCTGAAACAGTAATAGAAAAATTGGTCATTTCATCCGGGCCGAAATTCGGTACAACCGTAAATATAATATTGCTGTTGCCGCTGGTGAAATTGGTGGCAGTAACTGTCTTTCCTGCTTCAATATTCAGGGTCTGTATCCGGGCAACCGGTTCGTTGAACTGCATGATGATCCTGTTCGAGCCGAACGTGTAGGGAGTGCTTGTCAGCTGGGGAGCGAATCCCTCTGTGAATTTACCGCTGAAATTGGTAGTGTTTCCATCAGTGTCGTGTACGATGATGCTGAAATTGGTGGATTCACCCTGTGCAAAATTCGGTGTTACCGTAAAAAATATATTGGTTCCGGCATTATTGGTTGAGAGGACTGTTTTATTGGAGAGAGAGATGTAATTATTTGTCACAACTTCATCAAACCGGAACTGAATGATATTTGTCGTGATACTCTTGGCCCATAAAAGAGTAGGATTAATGCCGTCTTTAATGGGGATCGGGCCCTGTATCGAATTATTTGCGAAATCTTTTATATTGATCGAAAGAAAAGAGAAATCTCTGTCACCGGGGGCGATCGTATTGTTGATACTGAAGTAAAGAATGTTGGTTGCCGCAACATTGGTGCCTGAGATCACCATGCTGTTTGACTGGCCGTCAATAATATTCAATCCGGAGAAAGAATGAATTGGCGAATTGACCATTACTTTAACAGTATTGGAATTGACGGTCTTTACTTCATCGGATATGAAAGAAAGTGGAGTGGTTTTTACATAAATGAGTATATTGGTCTGTTTTATGTTCCCGTCATTTACGGACAGGGAAGGAATATCATCGAATCGGACCATGATCTGATGCTGACCGTCAGAAAGATTAGTAAAGTTATATGCATTATCAAATTCATCCTTCATTTCAAGGTTTTTCAGAATACTGATAGTATTTGTGAATAGGATATTTTTTAATTTCGGATTGGATCCGGGCCCGGTCAGGTACCAGTCTGTACCGACATCAAAAACATGATTGGTGCTGTTATCCAGCCAGACTGTATAATTACCTGTTGCCGCCGTGTTAAGGGTGAAATGATAGGGCCTTTCGTTCCACCCCAGTATATTATCGCCTGTACCTGAAGAATCGGTCATGCTTACGCTGTTGATCATGGGTGGAGTCGTATCGATAATAAAACTGTTGGTCTTGATATTGGAATTGGGGGGTGATGCAAGATCAGCTACGATTATTCTAATGGTATTGGCATCACTCAATCCCGTGTTGGTAAAAAAGACCCATCCGTTCGAAAAAGTAACACGGTTACTCTGGAGGGTCTGATAGCCGAAATCAAGCCCGGTCCCACTCAGCCATTCAATAGAGATGGAGTTTGTATCCAGTCCGTCTCCGCCATTGTCATGAGTGTAAAACCTGATATCGGGATCTTTTGATTTATTGTTATAAGGAGGATTAAGATACAGAATAGAGGGAGCTGCCCTGTCTTTATTTATCATACGGACAAATTCCAGGGTTACAGTTGTATTTGCTGTTATATTATAAAAGTACTTTGATCCATAGGCCTGCTGCATGGTGTCGTTCAGGAATTCAACAATAGCAGTATAAGGGCCCGGTTTGGCAATATTTGAGATGGAGAACTGTCCGTTCGATGAACCGGAAAAATAATGGACAAATTGGGTTGCCTGGGAAAAAAGAAAAAGATTATAAGGGCCCAATGCATTGGTGCTGTTAGTTTCAAGGACTATTCCGGATAATCTGTCAGGGGTTGTTGCCAGGTCAAAAATTAGAGTATCACCGGACCTGTTGGAACATTTCGTCTGTATGATAGTGGAGACTCCTCCTGAATTATACCCTACGGAAACACTGTATCTGTCATTAGTGGAATCAACCAGTAATGAACTTGTAACAGAACTGATCGATCCTATCAGCCCTTGATTATCTACCCATGGAATACCGTCTTTCATACCTATGGAGATTACTGTATCTCCGCCATTGGTATAGTTGGCCCAATTTGAAAATACTACAGTGATCGAATTTGTCAGTGTCGGCAGGTTGAAATCCAGCCTGGTATTGGAGCTGATCATGATATTGGTGATCAGCTGTTCAGCGGAAAACGGGAATTTAGGTTCAGCCGTGATCTTGTATGTGTTTTCAGGAAGATATGAACTATATGTATATCGGGCACCTGCTGAACAGACCAATGAATCAATAGAATTGTCATTTACCAGGATAATAATATCATTAACGCTGAAATTTGTTCCCCATAACCGATATCCTTTTTCAGGCTGCAGTTTTACATTGATACTCTCGCCGTCAAGTAATGTGATATAGGCTTCACATGCAGTGAACAGGGAAGAAGTGGTTGTATTAGAAAATCTGGCTGATTCGATCTTATAGGTTCCGGCACTAAAGGCGTATGTGCTGGTTCTTGTGCCGTTTGTTTCTGTTGTAAACTGGTCAAGTAATGTATCTGTATGGGCATCCTTGATCTTAATGGTTACACCTGATTCTGTCTGCCCGATATCAATGCTGATGGTCCCGGCCGGCCCCAGATAAAAGTTTTGAGTAATAGGAGAATTATTTGAATTAATGGCAATTGAACCCCTCAGTGTACCGTGCGATCCCGGTACGGATACGATATATATATAATTTCCGTTTCCCCTGCAGTAATCCCTGTAATTTCCGTACGGATCGGTGGAGGTGATCTCTTTAGCCCCCACGAGTTCAAAATTGGTGTCAGGAGTAAATGAGATTATTGCATCCTGGATCCCATCACCGGACATGTAATCATAAACTTTACCGGTTACTTCTGTTTTTCCTCCTGAATTCATGCCGATATTCTGTGTATTACTTCCTGATGTAAGATTAATAATGTGGTTATTCGATCCGAATATATTATTGCCGTTCACAGAAGGAAGGGAATTGTTCCGGGCAAACAGGTACTGACCGAAATAATTGGCAGACCTGAGGCCATAGATCAGATAAGTCTCGCCATTGGAGACAGGCTTGGAATAGCGTATTGCAGATCCACCGGCTTCTTCGAGAGAGACCTGGGAAGTATTGGTAGAATTGGTGATGTTCATTTTTCCGCTCAAGACAGAGCTGTAAGGAGCTGCATTAATATAATTGGTTACAGGAGCGTCATTCAGAGAAGAGTTGTAATTAGAATCAATGATACATTGTATGATATAAATACCACTGGGAACGATCCATGGATAATTTCCCTCAGAACCCGGATCACTTGAGTTATAGCCCTTCCAGAGGAGCAGGTTAGTTTTTCCGCTGGTGATCGATCCGCTGATTTGCCAGTCTGAAGAATTATATAATCCATCTTTGTTAATATCAATAGTAAGCCTGTAATCTCCACTTGTCCATCCGGGTGTGTTTGTCACGCTGACAACGAAAACCATACTGTCCGCTGAATTATTCAGATCCGGGAAGAAGTTAAGCTGGGATGTACCGGGATTCGGCGGGTTACCTGTTCCGATTTGTGCGTCATCATCAATGACCCTGTCCAGATAAATATTTGGTCTTACTGCATACAGAACAGAGGATAATAAGATCAGAATCACAAAGACTGAATAGATCCTTTTAATGAATTTTGGCATGTCACAGACCCCTTACAGGTTTTGTATACCTTTAATAATATTAAAATTGAACCGTTTGTCAACAGCTTTTATTTCATAAAAAGTGAATAGTAATAATAATTTGAAAAGAGAATAGGGATCAATATATTGGGTACAGAAATGAATACAAGGCAGACCTATTCAAACTTGTACAGTAAAGGCTTATGGATTCTTTTTTTTATACTATTTTTTTTCCAATTATTTAAAATGGATGTCACCCCTTTTACAAATTACTGCATGTCACTGACAGACTGGTCGCGGACGGGATACTTTAATTTTAATAGTTCTCTGAAAAAGTTAAAGGAATTGAATGTAAATTATATTGCTGTCAATCTGTGGGTCTATCAGGACAGAAGGACTTCTTCCTCGATCTATCGGGACCGCCGGAAAACTCCTTCTGACAATGCTGTCAGAAGTATTATCGATAGTGCAGGAAAATATGGCATGAAAGTTTTTTTAAAGGTAAATGTTGATTCCAGAGATAATATCTGGCGTGGAAAATTTATGCCTGATAATGTTGGAAAGTGGTTTAAAAGTTACAGAAAGATGCTGCTTCCCTATGCAGCTCTGGCCGGGGAAAAGAATATTGAGATGTTCTCTGTGGGATGTGAATTAAAGTCTTTATCAGGAAATGAGCATTACGATACCTGGAAAGATATTATTAAAGAGTTAAGAAAAGCATATCCGGGTAAACTCATATACTGTGCGAACTGGGATGAATACGAAAATGTCTCATTCTGGGATGAGCTGGATTATATTGGTGTTGATGCCTATTTTCCCCTTCACGGCGGGGACCGTATTTCAGCTTTGGATATAAGAATGGCCTGGACGAATTGTGAGATGACAGGTTATTATGAAGTAAACTGGATAAAAAAACTGAATGATTTTCGAAAGAGGATAAAAAAAGATATATTTTTTGCGGAAGCAGGTTTTTCCTCGGCCGAAGGGTCGGCAGCGGAACCATGGCGGTGGGACCTTACGCCGGTTAATCTGCAGCTCCAGGCTGATTGTTATAAAGGGACATTCCTGGCTTTTCAGGATCTTTCCTGGATGAGGGGTATCTTCTGGTGGGATTGGCAAAAGGACCTGTCTGCAGGAGGTGAAGAAGATACTGAATTGACCCCGATGAACAAGCCGGCCCAGAAGGTTCTGAAAGAATTTTATATTAAACGGGCTATTCGTTAAAAGATCATAGACAGTTATATCAGATCAAGATTATTGGCGGGTTTAGGTTATGATAAAAGAAGAGTACGATATTGCGGTTATAGGAGGCGGGCCGGCCGGGATGATGGCTGCGGGAACTGCTGCGCAAAAAGGGGCCCGCGTAATTCTTCTTGAAAAGAATAGCAGGCCCGGCAGAAAACTTCTGATCACCGGAAAAGGCCGATGCAATATTACCAATGCCGAACATGATACGGGACAGTTCATTGAAGCTTTTGGTAAGAATGGAAAATTTCTTTATTCGGGCCTTCATGCCTTTTCAGTAGAAGATACGATACGCTTTTTTAATGATCGTGGATTAGCGACCCGGGTTGAGCGCGGAAGGCGGGTCTTCCCGGAAACAGATCGTTCTGAGGATGTCCTTTCTATACTGTTCCAGTATTTAAAGGAAGGGAAAGTATCGGTTCGGACCAATACGGTTGTTTCCGGTTTTAAAAATAAAAATAATACAATAGAGGCAATTCAGTTTGACCGGGGAGAGGTCAGAGCAGGACAGTATATTTTATGTACAGGCGGTCTTTCATATCCTTCTACAGGTTCCAGTGGTGATGGATTGAAGTGGGCAAAAGAACTGGGGCATACTCTTATCAAATGTAAGCCCGGTCTGGTCCCTGTAAAGATAAAAGAGGAGTGGGTTAAAGAATTGCAGGGATTGAGCCTTAAAAATGTCCGGATCAGCCTTTTTCAGAAGAGTAAAATGGATGACCGGTTCGGTGAGGCCTTATTCACGCATGAGGGCCTTAGCGGTCCCATTATTCTTGATCTGAGCAAGAGAATATCTGAACTGATCGATCAGGATGGACTTACCCTGCATGTTGATTATAAACCCGCCTTAGAGTATAATAAACTTGATGAAAGGATACAGAGGGATTTTAAACAGGATAATAAAAAAATGTTCAAGAACTGCCTTTCAGGATTATTACCCAAAAAAATGATCCCGATAATTATAAGATTGTCCGGAATTGACCCGGTGAAGCCGGTACATAATATTACCAGGGATGAAAGGAAAAAGCTGACAGCTTTATTAAAAGAGATGATATTTCATGTTCGAGGATTAGGCGGATATGATAAGGCCGTCATTACGATCGGGGGCATCGCCCTCCCCCAGATCGATCCCAGGACAATGAGATCCAGGATCATTGAAAATCTTTTTTTTGCAGGTGAGATAATCGATCTTGACGGGCCCACGGGCGGGTATAATCTTCAGGTCTGCTGGAGTACGGGTTATCTGGCAGGGGCCTCTGCGGTATCATAAATATTGAAAAAATAAAATTAGAAAGATAAATTTTAAGTATTATATTATATTTCATGTTTAAATTCAGCCATATAGAGGACTATTTAAAAAAGAGACTCGATTCTGCCGGAAAAAGAGAATACCTGAGAATACCGTCCAAGATACCTGTTCTGTACTCTTTTGGAAAGGGAAAAAAGTCGGGAAAGGATGAGTTTCGCCAATGTTATACAACGAATATATCAGGGGGGGGTATTGCCATTACGGTCATCGATGCTCCTTCAACTCTTTCAAGAATGTTTCAGAAAATGGGGCAGAAGATAGCATTAAAGATAGAGATACCCCGTAAAGATAAGTTGATCAATTGCATGGGAGCGATCAAATGGTGTGAGATCATGCATGAGAAGCAGGTTCTGAAGCATGAAGTGGGAATTATTTTTAATACGATCGATCCTAATGATAAGATAGATCTTTTATCATTTGCTGTTGCATTGATCCGTAGAAAGGTCCTTGCAAAGATAAGTATGATCTTTTTAATAGTATCTGTTATTGTGACAGGTGTCTGGGCCATGCAATCCAATCTGGCAAAAAAAGTGATACATAAAAAATTTGTGATCTCAAAAGATATAGGATCTAAACTGCGGCAGGATATTATATCTTTGATCCGGAAGAGGGACAAATTACAGGAAGATCTGGAGAAGAATGAACAGGACATGGAAAGACAGAAGCAGCTTATCAAAGAGAGGCGTCTTTATCTGGATAATTCCAAATACATCCTTCTTGATATTTACAAAGAATGGAATATAGATACTCTGGAATCTTTAATGATCTTTGACGGGTTATATAAAAAAGGAAGAAAAGCATTTAAAGAAAAGAATTACAAGAGTGCAATTGGTTTTTATGAAAAACTCATTCAGAACTATCCGGACACGCTTTTAGGGTACCGTCTCCTGGCACAGGCCCTTTATAGTGATATGCAGACGGAAAAAGCAGATGCTGTTTTTAAAAAGTATATGGAAAAGATCAAAAAACAGGTGATCAATCCTTAAGATCAGGTATTTATAATTAAAAAGAGGTATACAGGTTATGGAGTTTTTTAATTCGATCATACAGCTTATTCAGGATTCCCTGCATAAAATATTGCTGACAGCAGGAGTGATCGGTTTTGCGATCATCTTATACAAGATCATTCAAAAGGCGATCAGCGCCCGTATTGAAAAAAAGCATCTCCGGAAACAGGAAGGATTATTAATTATAAAAACTGGCAAATGGTCGATCAGCCTTGTTTGTATATTTGCTTTTGTCTTTATCTGGGAAGGTAATATTCAGAATTTCTGGGTCGGGATAACCGGTTTTTTTGGAATTGTTGCGATCGGTTTCTTTGCCGTCTGGAGTATTCTAAGCAATATTGTCAGCGGGATTGTTTTACTGTTGATCAAATCAATCCAGATAGGAGATGAAATACAGATCATTCCGGAGAACATTACGGGAAGGATCGAGAATATTACACTTTTTCATGTTGTTTTGATCGATAACAAAAAGAGATCAACTTTAATCCCTAATAATCTTTTTATACAGAAGATCGTAAAGATCACTTCTTGAAAAGGACCGGAAAGGAAAGCGAAAAACTGTTAATAGGAGGTTTCATTATGTTTAAATTAAATAAAAAGAGTATAATCTCTATTTTTTACATTACGGGTCTTTTATTTTTTTTATCAGGTTCATTGCCTGCATCCGAGCGTGTCGGTTTTGGACATTCCATTGAGATCAAGAAGAATGAGACCGTTGATACGGCTGTTTCTATCGGCGGGAATGTAACGGTGCTGGGAAAAGTCAAAGAAGATGTGGTCTCTATCGGAGGTTCCATCGTTATATCCGGAAAAGTAGATAAGGATGTAGTGGCCATTGGCGGAAATGTTGAACTGAAGCCTACGGCAAGGATTACGGGGAAGATCGTGGCAATAGGGGGAGAGATCTTAAAGAGTCCCAAGGCGGTCGCTGCAGGAGGAATTATCAATATGCCCTTCCGGAAGGTCTTCTCTTTTATATGGCCGTATGCTAAGTTTACCGCGAAATGGAGTATCCATATGATGATCCTCTTTACTGCGATCCGGATACTTCTCATGATCGCTCTTTTTGTGCTGATCGTACTTCTTTTTCAGAAGAGTATTGATAGAATGCAAAGCGTCCTGGAGAAACAGTGGGTGAGATCCGGACTTTTCGGATTTTTAACATTAATCGGTGTTCCTGTGCTGTCTTTCCTTTTATTAGTTACTATTATAGGCATTGTACTGATCCCTGTCGTTATTATTGCGGTAGTGATCGCATATTTACTGGGAAGGGTGTGTATTGCTTATCTTGTGGGAAAGAAATTGCAGGTGGCGATCAAAAAGAAAGATGGCTCTCCCGTTACAGCCGTGATCTGCGGAGAGCTTTTATTGAGCCTTGTTTCCCTGATACCGTTTCTGGGTATTATTTTAAAGGCGGTTATTATATTTATTGCCATCGGATTGACAGTAGTTACCGGATTTGGTACTCATGAGCCAATTAAAAAAAAGTAAGCCGGCTTAACCCCAGCTGATCACAAAGTCAGTATAAGGATCGTTTTTAGCTAAAGATTTTGTAATATCCACTTTTGTATTTTTTGCGCCGGATATTTCCAGGGCTTTTATCATCCATCCTTTAATACGCAGTTCGATAGTTTGATGCATGTCCTCAAACCTTGTGATCCGGAGAGTACTTTCTCCTTTCTTCATTTCCACTACTTCCATTGTGCTCGGGTGGTAATAGTTTGACATGATGGTAGATGCTTTTTTGATCAGAAATTCAGGTGAGCCGAACTTCACAAATACCTTGTATATTCCCTTTAAAGCATATTCAGCACTGTATTCCCCGATATCATAGGCGCCGGAAAGATCATTTTTATAAAAAAGCTCACATACTTTTAAAGTAGGTTCAACCAGCATCTCTTTCACAGGATACCATTTAAATGAAAATATACTGCCGGAAAACTCCTTTTTTGCATTGGGAGATAAAGAATCGATCCATTTCTTCACGGCTTCATCTCCGAATCTGGCGGCAACGAATTTTGGCAGAATTTCAACTGCCGTTCCTTTTACTTCCATAATGATCTCCTTGTTATTATTATTTGCTACATTTGTTACAGTATAGTATAATAAATTACTATGTCAATAAAGTTATCACCTTTTTATTGACTAAATAAAAAATAGTATTAGATTTTTAATTATTAGGGACAACTGTTAAAAAATGGAATTAACATTCAAACAGAATGAGGTCATTGATCAGCGCTACCTGATCAAGAAAAAGATAGGCGAAGGGGGAATGAGTGTCGTCTTTCAGGCTAAAGATAAACTGAAGAGAAAGGATGTCGCTGTCAAGTTTTTAAAAAAAGGAGTTACATCCTCCTATGTGGAAGATGTCATTCGATTTAGAAGGGAGATCGAGGCTGTCAGTAAGCTGGACCACCCGAATATTGTAAAAATATATAATTCAGGGGAATATAAAAATACTCCCTTTATCGTAATGGAACTTTTAATCGGTGATAGCCTGGCAGATCTCCTTGATAAGGCTAAAGAGTTTGGTGTCAAGGATTCGATTCAAATCATCTCCCAGCTGGCTGATGCATTAGACTATGTACACGGAAAAGGAATACTTCACAGGGATCTTAAACCCGGCAATATCATGGTCTCCCGGACAAAAAATAACATTAATATAAAACTTCTGGATTTTGGGGTCGCTTTTGTGATGGAACTGGGACAGATCAAAGGGGAAGAGGAAGTTGTGGGGACGTTCGGATATATGTCTCCGGAAGCCACCGGAATAGTGAATAAAAGAATTGATGAGCGAAGTGATCTTTATTCCCTTGGTGTTGTCTTTTACCGGCTTCTGAGCGGAATGCTCCCGTTCAAGGGAAAAGAGGTCAGCAAGTTACTTCATCAGCAGGTCGCTGCTATTCCATCCAATCTCACCCGTATCAGAACCGGTATTGCTAAAGAGCTGGATGAGATAGTTATGAAGCTTCTGTACAAGGAACAGGAGTTGAGATACCAGAGTACCAAAGGGCTGTTATATGACCTGAAACGGTATGAGAAAGGCGAGAGGGGATTTATAATCGGGGAGAAAGATCAGAAGATCAAGATCTCCTATCAGACTCGTCTTGTAGGAAGGGAAGGGGAACTGCACAAGATACAGAAGCTGTATAACCAGGCTAAGGATGCAAATGGAATGCTCTGTTTTATCAGTGGTGAATCAGGTGTAGGGAAGAGCAGGCTGGTTGATGAGATAAGGGGATACTCTTATGAGGCCGGAGGAATATTCATCGGGGGTCGTTGTCTTGATCAGGACAATAAGATCCCTTATCAGCCGTTCAGGGACGCAATAAACGCCTATATCCGTTTCGTGGAGAAGCTCTCACCCAAACAGCAGGAAAGGGAGATTAAAAGAATAAAGAGCATACTGGGAGATCTCGGTGAGATCATAATTCAGCTTAATGCTAATATGGGTAAGCTGTTGGGGGATGTGCCACCACTGGTGGACCTGGATCCTGAAAGAGAAAACCAGAGATTTATCATGGTGGCATCGAGGTTCTTCAGTAATCTCGGTATTGACGGGAGGGCCTGTATTCTTTTTCTGGATGACCTGCAATGGGCCGATGAAGGAAGCCTTCGTATGCTTGCCGAGATCGCTTCGAACATAAAGAATAAAAATCTTTTGATCCTGGGAACATACAGGGATGATGAGGTTGGAGAAGATCATCCTTTAAGTAAAATATTGAAGCAGATGAAAAATAAAAACAATCCCCTTGATATGATCGGCCTTTCCCCTTTCAGCCTGGACAGGTTGAATAATTTAATAGCTACCCTTCTTGGAGAAGAAAAGGAAAAGGCCTTCAGCCTTACAAAGTATGTTTTTGAAAAATCAAGCGGGAATCCTTTCTTTGCCATTAATATTATCAGGGATATGGTGGAGGAGAAGGCATTAGTCTGGAAGAAAGGGTACTGGGAAGAGGACTGGAAGAAAATAGAGAAGTTACCTGTCTCGATCTCCATGATAGATATTATTCTGAAGAGGATCAAAGATCTTCCAAAAGACTTGAATAAACTATTGTGCTTTGGTGCAGTTGTCGGGAGAGAGTTTGATATCGGGCTCCTGTATAAACTGCTGCCCTCACTGGATCAGGAGAATATTGTTGGTCTTGTGGATCAGGGAGGAGAACTCCAGCTTCTGGAGAAGAGTCTTGAGAGAGGACGAATACTTTTTGTTCATGACCGGATCCGTGATGCATTTTATAATAAGATCGGGATCAAAGAGCGGAAGGCCCTTCATTTAGAGATCGCCAATGCTCTGGAACAGATATATAACAAAGATCCGCAAAGCGTTATTTTTGATCTGGTCCATCATTTTTCAGAAGGAGGTGACCGGGAAAAGTCTTTACTGTATGTTCTCCCGGCAGCAGACAAGGCTAAAAAGAATTATGCAAATGAAGAGGCTATTAAATACTACAAGCTCGGTATCTCCCTTCTTGAAAAGAGTAAGAAAGAGCGGTCGGAAGAATGGATGAGCGCCAAGGATGGACTGATAGACGTGTATTTAACCACCGGTAATTCTGATGAAGCGATCACACTATCCAAAGAGATTCTGCCTTTAAAAAGGAAACCCTTAGATAAAGCAAGGATCTATAGAAAACTCGGACAGGCTTGGTTCAAGAAAGGCGGATATAAACAGGGAGAAGAGAACCTGACAAAAGGACTTACTCTGCTGGGTGAGATAGTCCCGCAAACAAAACCGGCGATCATCCTTTCCATAATTAAAGGGTTTATTCTGCGTGGTTTTTCCGGGATCTGGATGAAGATCCCTGCATTTGGTAAGGCAAAGGTGCTTAGTCCCGAATATTTTGAGATCATTAGGATCTACCTTCCTCTTGGGTGGATGTATATCTTTACGGATATATTGAAGTGTGCCAATACGATCCTTATGGGTGCAAATTTTGTAGAGTACAAAATGGGGCGGACAAAGGAGTTTAAAAATATTAAAGAGCATGGATTGACAGTAGCAGGTTATGCTGCCTTATATATATCGATCCCCATGTTTAAAACAGCGTTTAAGGGTTTTAACAAGGCTTTTCGTATCAGGAAGAAAATGAAAGATGAATGGGGTATTGCCCAGAATCTTCAATGGATGGGAATTACATATACATGGAAGGGAGATCATAAAAAGGCCCTGGATATGCTGGCACAATCGGATGCGATGTTCCGGAGGATCGGGGATATGTGGGAGCTGGGAATGGTACTTACAGCTATAGGTCGTAATAACCGGTACATAGCTGACTATAAGAATGCGATCCTTGCTTATAATGAGTATTTTGATATAGGCGAGAGGACCGGAAATGATCATGCTGTCAGTGAGGGGCAGATCTGTCTCTCTTACTGTTATACGGAAAAAGGGGATTTTGAGAGAGCAGAGCATCTGATAAAAAAAGGGAAGGCGGTTTGTGAAGAACATAATAACGGTTTTTTAATATGTTATGCCTTCCTTTATTATGGATTCTTAGAGCTTGAGCGGGAGAATTACCTGAAGGCAGTTTCCCATTTTGAAAGGGCAAGAAAGGTTTATGAGGAGAATGCTTTTCTTAAGGATTATACGGTTTATCTTTATAATTATCTGACTGAAGCCTATATTGAAAGTTATAGAATTCGGTTTCCAAAGCTCAACGCACAGAAACGAAAAGAATTCCTGAAGAAGATCAGAAGATCATTTCGAGGTTTGCTCCGGAGGACCAGACCATGGATCAATCATTACGGATCAACACTTCGGGTTGCCGGGAAATACTATTCTTTAATGAGCCAGCCGGGTAAAGCCCGGAGTTCTTTTAAGAAGAGCATACAGCATCATGAGCTTTCCGGAAGAAGGTATGAGCTTG
>JAHITG010000507.1 GCA_018817865.1 Spirochaetota bacterium | reverse complement strand
CTTATTTTTAATCACAATGATCTGGGAAAGTATATTACTGGAGATGATCTTCATTTCGGGAAGAAGAAAGCGGATAAAAAAAGAAAGAAGGGGGACTATTTTCAGATCTGCAGTATGATGATTTTGAAGAGGAGATAAAGTGGTTTGAGCTTTTAAAGACAAAGGTCTCCCAGGTAGAGAATATTTCACAGAAGAGAACAAGGGCAAGAGAGAAAGGGGAAATAATACATTATGTTCTATCGCTGATACACCGGTTCCCTGATGAAGAGCTGGACCAGAAGATCGACCAGGCCCTTTTAAAGTACGGGATCCATGAAGATACTGCCTTGAAAGAGGAAGTATCAGGATTGCTTTTGAAAAATTTTAAATTAAAAGAGTTCAAAGGTTTTTTTGACCCGGGGGATAAAGATATCGTCTATCAGGAAAAAGAGATCCTTGATAAAAACGGCCATTTAAAACGGGTAGACCGGTTTATGATCCGTGAAAAATCAATTGAAGTCATTGATTTTAAGACCGGGGAAGAAGATAAAAAAGAACATGAAGTACAGATCAGGACATATATGGATCTGCTCGGAGAGATCTATCCTGATAAGGTCCTGGAAGGGTATCTCTGTTATCTGGATGAAGCTTCAGTGAAGAAGATCGCCGGGGCCGGTGCGTGAAAAAATGAAGACACGGTACTTTTACTTTAAGATTTAAACTTCCTTTTAAATATTAAAAATGAAGATATCATCAGGACTGTTAACAGTGTCCCGATGGTACCTGATATCATGATAATAGAAGTATCGATCTGATGATTTATAAATGAATATTTCACTGTGAAATAGAATAAGATCCAGTATATTATGCTGGTAGCTAAACCGGGTGAATATTTTTTTGTTATTATCGTTCCGATTAAATGCCATATGCCGTTTGTTGTAAATAAGAACACAAATGATAACGGCGCGATTATCCATAAACCATAGAATATCTCGAATAATATTATTGATATGATAAGCAATGCCATCAATAATGTATTAAATCCAAAAAAATGTTTCCATTCGTATTCAGGACAAAATGTACTTTTTACCATGCCTACAAATGTTTCTCCTAATAATGATTCATCTAAAATATGAATTATATAAGCAATCACATATCCCCAGAATACAAATGATATCGGTATTGTTAAATTAACTGATGCCGGATCAGCAACTATTGATAAACCCATTGTTATTATCTCCTATATATTACGGCTGTGCAGGGTGCATTATTGTTTTTCTATTTCTTTCAGAGCTTTGATAAAAACATTTTTTACGCCATTATTCTGCTCTGTTTTTATCAGATCATTAAATTTTACTGCCAGTTCTTTTTGCTGCCTGAAATTATATTTTGCGATCTCAGCTAAAGCAAAGGCAGCACACCAGCGGACCACGGTGCTTTTATCTTTCAGGTTTTCAAACAGTTTGGGTACTGCTTTCTCAACTTTTTCGGGATATTTTTTGGCAATATTTCCGATCGATTCGGGACAGCCCCACTTCACCCTTGGAGCCTTATAATCGATATATTCGATCAATACATCAATATAGGGAACCATCATTTCAGGATCGTCTTTTGAAATAAATTTCATAACTTCGGCAGCTGTTCCTTTTTCTACATCGGAACCGTTTTTCAGAAGTTCAAAAAGTTGAGCAATGAGTTTTTTATCTTTTTCAGCTTTCTTAAGTATAAGAGCGACTTTTTCCTTATGCTTTTTATCAGATGCCAGTATTTCCTGTATAATATTTGACATAATGATCTCTTCATACGTTCAAAGAACCGGGACAGGTACAATACTTTTATGTAAAAAGTATTGTACCTGTCCCGGTTCTTTCGGTTCTACTGGTCTGTCAGCCGGGTTACATTAAAGATCCCGTTAGTGGCAAAATTCGGTGCCACAGTTCCTGTCAGCTGACCCGTAAAAGTCCCTGTCACTTTCTGGCCCACAGCGCCGTAACTGCTGATCGTGATCGTATAGGTTGTTCCGAAATAGGATGTTCCTGCTGAAAGAGCATATGTGATCCCTGTTCCTGCATCGGCCTGCGTCCAGGTACCGGCGACTTTTCCGGGAACTATGATCTGAATATTGGGATAGGTGTTTGTTCCGGTTTCCCGGGCCGTGATAAAGGTCGTGGTCGTTCCGCTGTCATAATGAACGCTTGAAAAATCCGAAAAATCCTTTGGTGTAGTGTTAAAATAAAAGGTCATGACATTCGGTGAAGGTGCAGGCGGGGGCGTGGTAACATCACCGCTTTCGGGCGGAACAGGGTCGACAGGATTCTTGTTATCATCAGTACAGCCTGCAAAAATTACGATCATTGATATGAATAGGCATAATATAATAAAAGAAAATTTATTTTTAAACATGAAAGGCCTCCCTTTTTTATTTCTGTTATGCTTGTTATAATATAAATTTTTTTTATATAAAGTCAATCAGGAAGTAAGTAAAGAACCGGGACAGGTACAATACTTTAAGGTATTGTACCTGTCCCGGTTCTTTACATTATTGCATTCCAGACAGGAATATTTAAAAATTGTGCTATTGCATCTGCCAGTTCTCCTGATCTTTTACCCATATAATCTATACCCCGTATTCTTCTTCCATCATGCAGGATCAGGTTCAATTCTGATCTTGGACCGCCTAAATTTCTTAAATTACTCCTTGTAGAAGGAGTTTTAGCAGTCCCGCTGTTTATTTGTATGGCATGGATCTCCTGAAGAGCAATAAATTTTTTCTTTATCCTTCCTTTCCAGTAAAATCCTGTTCTTTTATCAAAAGTAAAAAGTTTAAAACTTTTAAAAAGAAAAACGATTCCAACAATAAAAGCACCAAGAGACGGCAAACCAAAGAACAGAAGAAAGAGATAAGCTTTCTTCAGAACAATTAAATACGAAAGATAAGAGAATAAAAGACTTGTGAGTATGAAAAAGCCGGCTGTTATTATTGTGGTTAAGGCAGGTTTGATCTCTATCTTTTGAGGACCTCTATGATATAATTTATATTTTAAATAAAAACCATTTAGAGGGGTCCAATCGATCTTTAACACGATCGGATCCTTATATCGTTTGAATAATCTTTCCTGATACTCTTTATTCTCTTCCCTTTTTACTTTTTTTTCCCATTTGTTGAGAAAGTGATAACTGATCATGCCAAATGCAATAGAAGTTATTATTATTATGACCAATGTTGTCATATTATAACCTCTGTAGAGGGGCCTCCATGCTGTTTATATAAAAAAAGTGATAAAACGGAATTACTGATCCTTCTTAAACAGATCTTTTAAGATCTTGAAGAATCGTTTAGCTGTCTTATAATTCATCCGGATGACCCTTTTCAGTTTGATATTTGGAGTTCCCATGATCTGCTTTCCGAAGAAAAACTTGAATGAATTTTTTGATGTTTCAAATTTGAATTGATCGATGTATATCTCTTCACAATTTTTATCGAACTCGATCTCTTCTTTTTTATTTTCACGGACTGTAATGATCTCTTTATTCTTACCGGATTTAATATAAATATGCTTGCCTTTCTGATACTGTTTTGTCTTTTTCATATTTTTTAATTACTGATGATCTTTAAAAAATCTTCATGGTTTTTAAAGGAATCAAACAGGTGATCAGGAGAATATTTTTTCAATTCCGCAACTTTAAATGTACCGGTTGCGACCGCTATGGAGACCGTCCCCGTTGTCCTGGCACATTCTATATCAAATGGAGTATCACCGATGATAAAGATCTCATGGTTCTTAAAATTTTTTTTATAGTATCGCCTGGCACGCCGGATGGTCAGCCTGGCAATATGATTTCTGTTCTCATTATCATTGCCGAAACCGCCTATGGGAAAGTATTTATCCAGGCCGAAATGGGCGATCTTTATGATACCGCTTTTTTTAAAATTCCCGGTAAGAAGGCCCAGATGATGACCCCTGCTTACTTTGGCAAGGATCTTGTCAATCCCGGGGCAGATAGTGGCTCTTGAACTTCGGGATAGTTCTTTTTTAAGGAGATCATAATAATCACGCAGGAGGATGTGCTTTTTTTTATTGAATGTGTGCAAAGATATACCGCAGTTCCTGCAGGCCGCTTTCCAGATATACCGGTCTGTTCTTCCCATCAGGGGAATACTGTTGAAGGCATCTTTACATCCGAATTGTTTTTCAAAGGAGATGTTCGCTGCATCCCGTCCGCTTCCGTGTGTATTAATGAGTGTCCCGTCAATGTCAAATAATAGTAGAGCCATCGTTTTTATAGATTTCCAAAGAGCTTGTGTGTTGGATGTAATGTATGATATATGAGAATAAAGTCAATTTTTTTATCAGGAGGTTTGCAATATTTCAGTTGCGACTTTTTATAAATTTGAAATATAAACATATTTCACATAGATTCCCGCTTTTGCGGGAATGACTGAGAAAGCCCGGATGCTTTTTTTCTGCCTGATACATGATATGCCAGAATGGAGATCGAAACCAGGATCATTCCGATCACCTGCAGTAATACCGGATTCTCATCAGGCAGGATGATCCAGCTTATGATGGCTCCGGTAACGGGAATTATGAATTTCCATACATTTAATTCTGAAACTTTTACACCCGGTTTTTTAAGTAAAATGAACCACAAAGAGAATGCAGCTGCTGAAATAGAGGATAACCAGAGTAAAGAATAATAAAAAGAGGCCGGATAATGAATACGGGGTATCCCTTCAACAGGAAGAGAAAAGAGGACCAAAAGGATCCCTCCAAAGAACATCTGGGAAGCATTTAATAGAACGGGATTAATGTTCTTTTTATCCTTTGCCACAATAATATTTCCGATCACTGACCCGATGCATCCGGTGATCAGAAGAAGTACTCCGATGAATTCTTTAAACCCGGCTGAAGACCATGGCTTCCGGCTGATACTCACGATAATGATGCCGGAAATACCGACCAGCAGGCTCAGTGTCCGTTTTACGGTCATTTTATCATCAGTCATGATGAAGTGTGAGATGATGGCGGCGAATAAAGGAGATGACCCTATGATGATCGCACCCAGGGATCCCTGCACAAGCTGCATGCCCGGGAAGAAGAGGCTGTAGAGTATGAAGGTTTGAAAAGTCCCCAGGATCAGGATGATCCGCCGATGTTTGATCATCAATCCGGGAATCGCAGATAATTTGCCGCAGAATGGCAGGAGGATAATAGCAGAAAGAACGAACCTGACCCCTGCAAAGAAAAAGGGTTTTGCATATTGAAGCCCGATCTTGACCGGTGCAAAGGCAGTAGACCATAAAAAGCAGGCAAAAAGTGCCAGAAGGCTTATCTTTATAATTTCTTTTTTCTGCACAATATCTCCGTGATGGAATTTTTTTTAATGCTTTTTCAGATCAAACCGTTTATTAATGTAGGTTGTGATCTCGCTGAGTTTAGGAAGTTCCTGAGAAGAATTGCCGGAACGCATATAGAATTTTTCCTGCTTTTCGCCGTGTTTATCCGTGATCATGGTATACAGAGGCGTTTCGCCTTTCTTGATCTCGATCAGACAGATCTCTATCCCTTTAACCCGTGGGAAACTGATGGTCATGTTGTTCGCGGAATATTCTACGCCGTATGCAGAATTGACCAGGTTCCTCAAATGGAGTTCAAAGTTATCTTTATTTCCGTCCTTTAATGTCCTGTAATCGTGTTCAAGGCCGAGGACCTCTCCTTTATCGTTTATTCCGATCATTACAATGCCGCCTTCGGAGTTGTTAAAAGCGGCAATTGATTTCAGGATCACTTCTTCCAGTTTTCTGTTTGCCGTGGAATTATGAAAATCCCATCTTAACGAGGACTTGAATTCCAGGTGGCTGTTCTCTCCCTTTTTTATTGTGGAGAGGAGACTTTTTTCAGTCCGTTCCGGTTTTATTTTCTTTCCAAGAAGATAATTGTAGATCCAGGTAAATGTCAGAACCAGTAACAATCCGATGATAAAGACGGAGATGGCAATAAAAAAGAGGGACTTCCTCTGGCTTTCATTCTCCAGTAAAAGGTCTTTTTCAGGGACAGCCACACAGATGAGGGCGGATCGTTCATCACTGG
>JAHITG010000506.1 GCA_018817865.1 Spirochaetota bacterium | reverse complement strand
TAAATTTTTAATATCTTTTAGCAACATTCCGTAAAACTGTTCATATTCGTTCTTGATCAGAAAGTTATTAAAGCCCTTTAAAAAGATATTATTTCCTGTCCGGATAAATCCCAGCATTACAATTAGTAAAATTGAAAAAATAAGCAGTGCGGATAAAGCCTCAATTAAAGATAATCCTTTTTTCATAAGTAACTCTCAAGAGTATATTTTTTTTCCTTTCCTTTTTCCGACCACTGGATAATGACCCAAACATGTAATAAGGAAGGGGATAAATTCTCGATTTTAATATCAGTAATCCGATTATATATAATTTTTTTTAGAACAGTAATATCCCAGGATATTTTCTCTTCATCAATTTTTTCCTTTAAAGATGGTATCGTATCATATCTGATTTTCTTTATATAATTATCTTTATTGTGTTTTATGAAGAGCATCTTTTCTTCGGCAAATTTAGCCGCAAATAGCTGTAATTGATTTTGAGAATCTGTTTTCAATGCAAAGGTCAGAATAAAAAAAAGAGATAAAGAAATAATAGAAAATATAACCAGAGCGATCAAAACTTCAGTTATTGTATATCCTTTATTATTTAATATTGATTTCATTTGTATATTAAATTTACCAAAGGGTATTACTCAATTTCCGAAGTGACTTTCAGGTCATCATCGTTACCGAATATTCCATCTTTCCCGTTACTTATAATGTCATATTTCTGATCAGGATTATTCTGATCATCCGGATATGGTCTGTAATTATAAGGGTTATTCCAGCCATCTTTTAAAACCTCCGGCCCAATAAACTTCTCATCAACAAGTTTCTGTATCGATTTGGGATATTTGTCATATTCAGTATAATAGGTGGTTAAAACGGACCGGATAGTCTGCATCTCTAATTTTGTGGCCTTTATCTTTGCTGTTGAGAGAGTTCGCATTAAAGAAGGTACGCCGATAAAAGCAAAGATGCCGATTATCGCAAGGACGATCAATATTTCGATCAGGGAAAACCCTTTATTGTTCAGCATAGTTATATTATATTGATTATTATTTTTAAGTCAAGTTAAGGATATTTAAAAAAGGAGATACAACTATTGCACTGGAAGCAAGATAAAAACCATAAGGTATGGGACGGCTTGTATCTTTATATATAAAAATTATTATGAAGATTCCAATAAGAGAGCTCATTAAAATTATTATAAGCAGTCCCGGATATCCTGTAAATAATCCTATTACTGTTATCAGTTTAATATCACCACCCCCCAAGATCTCTTTTTTTAATAAATGCTTCCCGATGACTGCTGTTAAATAAGTAATTGTAAATCCACTTAACCCTCCTATAAGATAAAACAGGTAGTATTCTTTTTCACCCAGGAAAACGAATAATAGTCCCGTAAGAATTCCGGTAAAGGTGAGTATATCCGGGATTATCATTTTTTTCAGGTCATAGTATGCACTCGGCAGTAATATAAGATAGAATATAATTATTTTTAATAATATCATATCAATAAACAGTAAAGTTAATTTTTGTCTTGCGATCTCTGCTTTATAATTTTAAAGGGGGCACATAAGGGCGGAGAATTTAAAAATTCATCTGCATATTGAAAATATCCTTTAAAAAATTTATCATCATGGTAAAAATAGTATTTCTCTATTTCTGATTTTTTTTGTGTAAACGGTTTATACCTGCACAGGAAAGTCATGGCTCCCCTGATGTTTTTTATGCTTTCAGCATTGAAATTCAAGGGATAAAGGGCCTCAGCTTCACTGAATAGATAAACATGGTCCAGATCAATTTCATTTTTTTGTTTAAAATCAAGCCATATTAATCTGCTGAAAATCGAAATAGATGAGTTCGATTTAATGTACCCAAGATATACATCATCGTTTACGAAAAATGCGATTTTTTTGGATGATTTCCCGTATATATAGAGTGAAACATCTGACAGGATTACGGCATTATCCGGATAATTAATAGTATTAAGATTGATTTCTATGCATTCGATCTGTTTGTCGATACAAATGGCGGTTTCATATCCGGGTATCGGCTTTGTGACATGTATTTCGGGTATGTACCTGTAATAATGGATATTTGCCCCGTATTCGGGAGGTTTATCAAAGACAAGTCTGTTATCTTTGATGCTGAAATTATAGGCCCGTTTTCTATTGATAAATAGTATTAACGGGTTCACTTTTTCCTGAAGAGTGTATTCTCTTGTATACCCGTTACCTTTACCTGCCAAGGCTGTAAAATCAGGGGAGTAAAAATAGATATGAGAATTTTTATCGTCTATCTCATAATCATTTCCCTGATACAGAAGTTTGTTTTTCAAATATACATTTTTGATTTTTCTATCTTTTGCAGAATATACCACTGTGTCAGTAATATAGGGGAAAACATTTAGGGTAGTCAGTTCTTTTTCCGGAATTATCAGCTGGTATTTTTCATTATCAGAGTCAAGAATTAAATTT
>JAHITG010000505.1 GCA_018817865.1 Spirochaetota bacterium | reverse complement strand
AATTGTACTGAATATCAAATGTAATGATATAAAATATTATAAAAAATAAGAACCGTACAGGATCTCTCTTTATTCATACCGTAAAGCTTCGATCGGTTTTAAATTGCTTGCCTTTACAGCCGGGTAAATACCAAAGAATAATCCTACTATAAAAGAAAACCCGAAAGCCAGCAGGATCGAATAAAAAGGAATAAAGGTGTTCCATGGCGACAAAGCGCCTATTATCTTTGAAACAGTGGCCCCTAAAATGACACCAAAAAGCCCTCCCATGAAACAGACAATAATGGACTCAATAAGGAACTGGTATAAAATATCTCTTCGCTGTGCACCAACAGCCTTGCGCAGGCCAATCTCTTTGATCCGTTCCATAACGGAAACAAGCATAATATTCATGATCCCTATTCCTCCCACTAAAAGGCTGATGCTGGCTATTCCCCCTAAAAGCAAAGTAAAGATCTTGGTTGTACTTTGAACGCGTTCAAGTATCTCCAGTTGTGATCTGACTTGAAAGTCCGGGTCCTTATCTTCCGACAGGCCGTGGGAGATCTTCAGCAGTTTTGTCGCTTCTTCTTCTGCAAGATTCATCATATTTTCATCCTTCACGCTGATATTTATAGAAGAGAGATCATCTGAGCCAAAGACCCTTTTCTGCGCCGTCGTAACCGGGATAACAACGATATCATCAGAATTCCCCCAACCGGAACTGCCTTTTGGTTCAAAGGTCCCTATGACGAGAAAATTGATCTTATTGATCTTTATATAACTGCCCACCGGATTCTTTCCTTCAAAAAGATTATCAACCACTGTCTGCCCTATAACAGCAACGCGTTCTTTAATATTCACAGCCTGTTTGTCAAAGAAGCGTCCGAATTTGATCTCATAATTACTGATCTCGGGGAAATGTATATTGGCACCCTGAATGGAGATCCTTGCATTATTATTTTTGTATGAGACAGTAGCACTGGACCTTACAAAAGGGGATATTTTATCTATATATTTTGAATTTTTTTCAAGGAAATCAGCATCCCTTAACGTCAGTTTATTCCGCACAGCCGCTTCCTGGCTCATTCTGCCCCTTCGGCCAGAGCCGGACTGAATAAACAGAACATTGGCCCCCATCTGTTTGATATCCTCTGTGATCTTCTTTTTGGCACCTTCACCGATCGAGATCATGGAAACAACAGAGGCGACCCCTATCAGGATGCCTAAAGTTGTCAGGAATGTCCTCAGCTTTTTAGTGACAATGGATTTAAGTGCAATACTGACATTCTTGACCAGTTTCCTGTATGATAATAATTTCCGTCTCTTTTCGATCAACGGTAATGCTAATGAAGGTTCTTTCGTTTTTTTCCCCATTGCTTTATCAGAGATGATCTTCCCGTCCTTTATTTTGATCAATCTTTTCGCATAATGAGCCACATTAATATCATGTGTAATCAGTATAATTGTAATACCTTCCTTATTAAGGTCATTCAACAGTTCCATGATCTCCCGGCCCGTCTTTGAGTCCAGATTCCCGGTCGGCTCATCAGCCAGGAGGACCGGGGGATCATTGACCAGAGCCCGTGCAATGGCGATCCTCTGCATCTGCCCCCCTGAAAGCTCATTCGGTTTATGATGCGCCCAGTTCCGCAGGTTCACTTTATCGAGCTGCTGAAGCAGGGTCTCCTGTGTATATCCCCTGCCGGAATAGATCAAAGGCAGTTCAATATTTCCCGTACAATCCAGGTAATTCAACAGATTAAAATTCTGAAAAATGAATCCGATCAGGGAATTTCTGACATCTGCCAATTGAGAAACATTGAATTTTGATACATCTTTATTGTTCAGGTAATAATGCCCCTGAGTAGGGACATCAAGGCAGCCTATAAGATTTAAAAGTGTTGATTTCCCGCTTCCGGACGGCCCCATGATAGCGACAAATTCCCCTCTTTTTATCTGCAGGCCCACAGAATCCAGAGCAGTCAGGCCGATCCTTCCCATGCTGTATATTTTCGTGACGCTTTCAAAACGGATCATTTCATCATCCTTTGTATTCTACCGGGCCTGAACCCGCCTTTTCTCTGTTTGGCTACACTTCCTTTTTGACTCTTAAAAATAGTCATAAAATCATTCTGGCTCAGCACCAGCACCTGCTCATCCTGTCCTATTCCCTCAGCTATCTCAATATTTTTATAGTCCGAAATCCCTATCGTTACGGTTTTCAGCTGCTTTTTATTGTTGGATAAAACCACTACAAACCTCATATTCTTCCGGTTCGGGATTTTTTGTGAAGGATCACGCATGCCCGGCATGGGAGGCGGTCCGTCATCCTGTGAACTGATCTTTTTTACCGCATCAACAGGCAGTAATAAGACCCCTTTTTTCTCCAGTTCAACAAACTCGGCATTGACGGTCATCCCTGCAATCCATTTTTTCATCACCTTATCCGGGAAACAGATCACTTCATACTGCATTACATTATTCACTTCCACACCTTCCTTTGAGATCCGCTTCACCCGTCCGAAATAGCGTTCATCAGGAAAGGTCTCCAGATAAAAATCCAGTTTTTGTCCCATACTGATCTTTCCGATATCAGACTCATCAACCTGGACAACAAGCACCAGCCGGTCGGAAATGACGAACATGTCCTGACTGGCAGTGACGTTCTCTCCCACTTCAATGGAGCGTTTAATGATCTCACCTGATACCGGGGCAATGACAGGTATCGGGTTATATGCTTTTTGAGCAATGGACAGCTCAATTTCAGCTTCTTTGATCAGATCAGCATCCCCTTTCCGTTTTGCTTCATATAAATTTGCCTTGGCCGCATCGATCAGGGAGATCCGGTCCGTTGTGGAGATAAATGCCAGTATCTGGCCCTGCCTTACATAACTTCCTTCATCCACCTTTATCTGTTCAACCCGGCCCTGAGCAGTGGCCTTGATCTCAATTCTTCTGTAAGGAGAGAGGGTCCCTGTTGCCAGTACTTTTTTAATAATATCCCCTTTAAACGGCTGTACAATCCTGTAATCTGATATATCCTGCTTTTTAGAACTGCAGCCGGAGAGTATTGCTATTAAAAAAAATAAAATGTAAATTTTATATTTCATGATCTACTCCGTTAAATATTTATTTATTTCTGCCAGGATCACTCTCATATTATACTTCAACTGCTCATTTTCCAGTTCCAGCTGAGATAATTCCGTCTCTTTCTGCTGAAGCCAGTCATACGAGGTCAAACCCTGTTTATATTCAAGGTTGATTATCCTGTAGCTTTCATAAGCCGAGTCATACTTGGCGGACTGGACCTTGACCTTTTTCTGTAATAAGGAATAACTGGAGAGCAGATCAAAAAATTTAATATCCAGTTCATTCTGGATCTCCCTGATCCCTTCTTTCTGGCTTTTCAACTTATATTTCATCTCGTTGATCTTATGTGAAGTACTGAATCCCGCAAACAGGGGGATGGATACGCTCAAGCCGATATTCCAGCTTTTATTCTGAGGAAAAAATGTATCGTCACTCAAGCCGTAGGACCCTGTCAGGTTGAAGTCCGGGAAATACTCTCCCCGGGTAGAATCCAGGTTTTTCTCCGATATTTTCAGATCAAGCTCTGCCGTATTCAATTGAGGATATTTTGTTCTTATTTTCTGAATGACCTCAGGATAATTCAGTTCTTTATGATGGTCATCTATTTCTTTTACTGAGAGATCATTGTCAGCAGGCTGATTCATGAACAGATTAAGCTTGATTTTTGATAATTTGATCTCTTCCGTTTTTTCGAGCTGATTATATTGGGACTCCTGCTGGCTGGCTTCCGCTACTTTTACAGAGGATAATTTTTCTTTGCCCGAGTCATATTTCAGCTTTATCAATGCCAGGTCCTGCTTTCTCCGGTCAATGATCTTTTTCCAGACATTCAACTGGTTTTCAAATAATAATAACTGATAATAGACCGCTTTCACATTATATATCAATTCCTGCCTGGAATTGGTATAAGTCACCATCACCTTTTCTTTTTCCAATTTTGCGATCACGTAATCGTTCCAGCGCTGCAACCCGTTAAAAAGCAGCTGATTAAGATTTAATGATACGCTATAATTATTTTCCCCCAGTCCGGTAGAATCGCTGTAGGAATGAGAGTATCTCCCGGAAAGGTTGATCGTGGGAAAAAATGACGCCCTTGCCCTCTTCACCTGGTATTCATATTGATGAATGATGTACTGATTCTTTTTGATTGTGGGATTGTTCTTTAATGCCAGATCAATACATTCCTCCAGGCCGTATGTCGGAGTTATGCACCACAGGAGGCCCGGAAACAAAATTAAGCCGATAAATGTACAGAGTTTCATTATCATATACAATTTAGATGAAAAAAAAGTAAAAAAGTTAAATTGATCTATACTAATAATTTAAAAATAATTATCCATTAAAATATAAAAAAGGCATACAGGAGGTCATGAGGGATCAGACAACTCCCGTATGCCTTTAAAATAAAAGCAGTTGAATACAAAGAATATTGTTTTATTATCCAGACCGTATATTATTTCTTACAGTCCTTTTTTCCTTTTCCACCGCCTCTTTTAGACCCTTTTTTCTCTTTTACGAATTTTTTCATGTCTTTGGTCTGTTTTTCGGTCAAAATTTTAGATTTCTCGACCTCACTAATAAATTTGGTGTCATATTCCTTTTTTTCATTTTGCATATTTTCCATGATCTTTTTCTGTTCGTCACTTCCTCTTTCTGCATCTTTCATCTTGTCCATATAATCTTTCATTTTTTCTTTAAATTTTTCACCATAAACCTCATTATGGATCTGCACAAACTCTTTTGTTGTCTTCTCATCCAGTTTTAACCTTTTCGCAAGGCCTTCACCGTTTGCAGAACCAATTTGTCTTCCGGACTCTTTTTTCCCTTTTTTAGCATGCAAAGGACTGATAATGATACCTGCCGTCAGCACCATGATCAGCATGAACAACGAAAGGGACACAGCATTTAAAGATCTTATTTTCATAATAAAAACCTCCTTTAATTAGATTTAAACTATTGGATGTTTGAACTACGAAAAGGTTAAAAAAATATTCGTATTATTTTATGAAAGGATGGGGACGGCGTATGCCGTTTTGAGGTGATGTTCTACCGAATCCCCGGTATCTGCCGGGGACACGGTACTCTCAAAGACGTACCCACAGTCTATATCAATACAGATATGTTTTAATATACCAGTCTAGTTTAGTATATTAACTTCTGAGACTTCTTAGCTAGTTTTCAAACTGAAAATTTACATAGGACACAATTGGTTTTAGATGCAATAGACTAAATAAAGTCATAGAAATGTAAAAACCCCATTTATGGTGCCCGTTATTAAATAACATATAATTTAAAAAAATCAGGGCCCGGGCTTGATAAATCAAGCCCCTACATT
>JAHITG010000504.1 GCA_018817865.1 Spirochaetota bacterium | reverse complement strand
GATCCGGACCTTGAAAATTTAAGGAAAGAAAAAGACTTTAAAAAGCTGATGAAGGAATACAACGATTAGCTGCTTTTTTTCTTTTTGATCAGTTTCTTCAGATCATTATATTTATCCAGTTTGTTATGCAGAGTCTTTCTTGTGACTCCCAGAACTTTAGCGGTTTTACTGATGTTCATATTATTAGCTATCAATGTCTTCTTTATAACGATCTTTTCGTTTTCATCCAGGGTGATCCCGGTTTGAAAGCCGGTTAACCCACTTGTTTCTTCTGAGTGTAAAATATTTTCAGGCAAATTATTTGATGTGATGGTGTCTGTCGGACAGGTCAGGATCATCCTCTGGATCGTATTTTCAAGTTCCCTTACATTACCGGGCCAATTGTATTGATTAAAAGAATCAACGGCATCTTTCAGGATCTTAATTTTTTTATTAAATTTTTTATTGAACGTTTCAAGAAAATGCTGTGTTAATAGAGGAATATCCCCTTTTCTTTCACGCAAGGGAGGAAGATTGATAGGAACCACATTTAACCTGTAAAAAAGGTCTTCGCGAAATTGTTTTTCCTTGATAAGTCCTAACAGATCGGCATTTGTTGCGGAGATGATCCTTACATCCACTTTGATCTTTTCATTTCCTCCGACTCTGCTGAATTCCTGCTCCTGCAGGATCCTTAACAGTTTTGATTGAACTTCGGGCTTAAGGTTACCGATCTCATCCAGGAAGATGGTCCCAAAATTAGATAATTCAAATTTACCTATTTTTTTATTCATGGCACCTGTATAGGCACCCTTTTCATGACCGAAGAGTTCGCTTTCTATCAGGGTCTCCGGTATGGAAGCACAATCAACAGGGATGAACGGGTAATCTTTCCGTTTTCCGTTAAAATGAATAGCCCTGGCAATTAATTCTTTCCCTGTTCCGCTTTCTCCAGTAATAAGGACAACTGCATCATTATCCAGGATGTTATTGATCTGTTTATAAACCTCTTCCATTTCAGTGGACATGCCTACAATATTTTTAAAACTGTACTGTTTCTTCAATTCAGTACGAAGATATTCCACCTCACTCTTTAATGAAAGCTTTTCAATGGCATTCTTTATAAGATTGAAGATCTTCTCATTTTCAAAAGGTTTGACAATATAATCGAAAGCTCCCAGTTTCATTGCATTTATGGCAGTCTGAACATCTTTGTCAGCGGAAATAATAATAGGGATAGCTTTTAGATTTTTTTTATGGATATGCTCAAGCACGGCAATACCATTCTTTTTAGGCATTCGTATATCAAGAATAATAACATCGGGATTTTCTTCATTCAATAATTTTATGGTCTTATTGCCGTCTTCCGCAAGTAGAATATTATAATCATTTTTCAACAGTTCTTTCAGTAGTTCTCTAATGCCTATTTCATCATCAGCGATCAATACCGTATATTTCATTTATCACCTGTTATTTAATAAATAATTGTCAATAGGTGGATTGGACTTTTACATAAGACAATTTAATATATTCAATTATATTTATCTGTCAAGAAATTAATTAATTAATATCAGGAAAAATTAATTAAATAATGAAATCCTTCCGGTAAAAATTATTTAAATATCAAGCCTATTTTTTCCAGTTATTTACTGTGGGCAAATATATGATGAAGGTCGTTCCTTCATTTATTTTAGAAAATAATTCTATAAATCCTTTATGTTCTGATATGATCCTGTATGTTATGGAAAGACCCAGCCCTGTTCCTTCGGATTTAGTTGTAAAGAATGGATTGAATAGTTTATTCTGAATGGCTTTAGGTATACCTTTCCCGTTATCAATAATATAGATTGCAATGTATTCATAGTACAGATTTTCAGGTGATTTGCGGATAAGAAGCCTGGTTCTGAATTCCATCGTTCCGTTCTCCGCCAGCGCCTGAAGAGAGTTTAATATAATATTTATAAAGACCTGCTTCAACTGTCCGGGGTCGCAATAAACATCAGGCATGGCATACAGGTCTTTCTTCACTTTAATATTATTCTCTTTTAACTGAAAACGCATCAGATCAATAACCGTATTGATGATCCCCGTTACAGAATGATTTTTCCATTTTTTAGATTTTGGTTTTGAAAACTGCAGCAGGTCATCGATAAATTTATTCAGACGTTCCGCTTCTGTTTTAACAATACTGCTGAATTTAATAAGGAATTTCTTGTCATCCAGTTTTTTTGGCAGTATTTGTGCGAAACCCTTGATCGAAGTTAAAGGATTTTTGATCTCATGTGCTATACCCGCAGACAATTCTCCCAGCGCAGCCAGTTGTTCATTTCTTAAAACCTGTCTTTCCAGCATTTTTTTTTCAGTAATATCATCAGTGGAAAGAACGAATCCGATGATTTCCCTGTGCATATCATTTAATACGGAGATCGATATATTGAGTATCTTTTCTGTCCCGTCTTTCAACCGGAGTTTTGATTCGAGATTTAGAAGGTTTTCTTTCCTTTTAAGAGCTTCAATGATCACTTCTTTATTATTAAGATTCTGGATGATAGTTGATATATTCTTGTTGACATATTTTGTTTTTTGATTCAGGTCAAAAATAAATTCAGCTGAGTCATTAATTGATAAAATGTCACCGTACAGGTCTGTCGTAAGAACACCCGTAGAGATACTGTTGATAATATTTGTATTAAAATTTTTAATATTTAAAACTTCTTCATATAGCTGAGCATTTTCTATTGAGAATGCAATATTATTCACAATAATATTTAAAATATCCAGATCATTCTGATCAAAGTTTGACATTTTATTATCAATGTTCTTGTTGATCAGAAATATTATCCCAATAATTCTTTTTTTCGTTTTTAAGGGAGAACACAGGATCGACTTTATATTAAGCTTTTCCGGGCTGTTGAATTTTTTACTGTAGTCTTTAATAAGTAAAGGCTTTTTAGTCTCAAAGATGTAATTGATAAGTTTTTTATTATTATATTCCAGTTCATTAATAATATTTAACGATAATCCAAGCACAACTTTGGAATACAGTTTCTCTTCATTATCTTTTAAGATGATATTTCCGACTTCAGCATTGAGATTAGTCAATGTCATATCCATGATCAGATAGAGGAGCTGATTGAGATTTAGAGTGGAAGAGGTGACCTTATAGAGGTTGCTTATAAGCTTTAACTTGTTGTTACTGTCAAGATATTCCATCTCTTTTTTAGGAATATCACTCATATCTTTTTTGCCTCAAACCAGAGGTCCTCCAGATTATAATATACACGTGTCTCTTCAAGAAACAGATGTATAATAAAATCCTGATAGTCCAGTAAGATCCAATTCTTATCATCCTCTGTAATGGGATTTAACGGTATATATTTAAATTCCTTTTTTAACATGCTTGCGGTATCCTTGGCCAGAGTTTTTAAATGTGTTTCAGAATTAGCAGAGGCAATAATAAAATAATCGCTAATAGTGGTTATTTTTTTAATATCCAGTGTAACGATGTTTTCAGCTTTTTTACTATCCAGATGTTTAACTATTATGCGGATTATTTTTTTAATCATTTATAAATATTTTTAAGCTTACCAGTATTTTTTATAATCCTTTCCTACGATTATAGTTGAATCAATTAAAATGAATTTATTGATCTTTGGAAAAACATTTTTGCATTTTAAAAGGGAGGCTACTTTTAAAGCTTTTTTCATATTTCCGCTTCTGTCAAGGATCAGCATCTCTTCATAATCCTGCGACTCGGCATTCCCGAATTCCACAACATTATAACCATTTCTTACAAGTTTATCCCGAATTCTTTTCGCAACTCCTCCTTTACCGCTTCCGTTAAGTACCTGTACTTTTATTTCCTGTGGGATGATATCTGATATGGTATATGTCATTTTTTTTATAAAATTTGATATTACTCTTTTTGATTTCGTGATATCCGGTTCTATATACCTTGTACCGTAAAGATTGAGAAACTTTCCCGGAACTTTGATCATATCGACATTATTAAAATCTGCATGTGAAGAATATCTTATCAGATTAATAATGTCCTTAAAATTAAGGTTGGTATCAACATTTTTATAAAGTATCTTGATCAACTGTAAATTCGATAATAGATCTTTTTGAATGACGGCTTTCTTCAAGAGGTTTAGAATGAATTCATATTGCCGTTCGATCCGACCCATGTCTCCCCGGTCATCATTTCTGTACCTGATGAATTCCATTGCTTTAAGTCCGTCACATTTGATAATACCCTTAGGGAGTTCAATAAAAAGATTTGCCGCTTTGTCGACATATTTCATCTCATTATCGATATACAATTCGACGCCTCCAATAAGGTCTATGATCTTTACCAGAGCAGAGATTTCCATGGCAACGTGAAATTTTACATCAATTCCGGTTAAATTTCTGACTATTTTTAAAAGCTTCCCGGATCCGTATTTTGAATAGAGGGAATTGATCTTCATGGTCTTTAAGCCGGCCCTGTCTTCTACCTCCACTTTTAGATCACGGGGCAGAGCAACAAGGCCGAAGCGTTTTGTAGGAGGATTATAAAGCCCCAAGAGGAGTGTATCTGCTTTTTTATGATCATCTGCATCATCCAGTCCGATGAAAAGGATCGATATCATCTCTTTTTTTTCTACATAGGTATTGATCCTGCCGCCAAAAAAATAGTAGTAAAAATAAAGGTACAGAAGTATCAGCAGAACTACTGCCAACAATAGAGTAATTCCGAAAGAAATGAATTTCGGGTTTATTTTTTCTTTTTTCTTTTTCTTTAATTCGATCTTTTTTCCATCCATAATTAGAACTCTGCAATTATCCCTATATTAAATATTTTTTCAAATTCCGGATATCCTGGTGTTTTGATAATCTCTTTATCCGTTAAATTTTCAGCTTTTATCATTAAACCAAATGTTTCCGTGAGATAAATCTTTAAATAAATATTCATAAAAATATTCGGTTTAATAATAGTATAATTATTTTTATTATCAATAAAATAATTTATATCCTGATATTTTAATATCAAGCCTGATTTAATTTTTTTACTGTCATATATCAGAGCTGTTTCTGCAGTATTTACTATCAGATCGGATAATTTGCCGGGATCTTTATAGGGGATATAAATATAATTCAAATTTAACTTTAAATCTCCGGCTAAATCAATCATAAGTTCAGGATTAATTCTCGCATATTTGATGTTGTCTTTTAGTTGTAATTGAAAAAGTTCATCCTTATCCTGGAATGATTCGGGATAATTGGATGCCTGGTTGTATGAAGAGCTTATATTGAATGTTACATTTTTTGTAAAATAAATATAGAGTATCATCCGAAAATTATGATTGAGCAGTGGTTCGCTCTTTTTGTAAAATTTATAAAATTTATTTTTATTAATTAT
>JAHITG010000047.1 GCA_018817865.1 Spirochaetota bacterium | reverse complement strand
CCCATTAAATGATCTAAAAGATATTTTAATAAAATCCCAGAATGTTTATAAAGTGATTAACGGGTGATCATATGAAGGAAGAGGTTTTGGAGAATGGCAAGGAAGCCTTGCAGAAAGAGATCGATGCTCTTGAGCTTTTAAAAAATAAACTTGATGAAAACTTTGTGCACGCTGTTGAGCTTTTATATAAATGCAGGAGTAAAGTGGTAATAACCGGCATGGGAAAATCAGGGATCATAGGAAAGAAGATCGCTGCCACGCTTACGAGTACAGGTACTCCGGCTTTTTTCCTCTCGCCTGCCGAGGGGTCCCATGGCGATCTCGGGCTGATCATCAGGGGCGATATTGTGATCGCGCTTTCAAAAAGCGGTGAAACAGATGAGATCGTGAAGATCCTGCCGTATCTGAAAAGGTTCAATGTGAAATTAATTACCATGACCTCATGCCCGAAATCGATCATAGCCAAAAACAGTGATATTATCCTTGATCTGGGTGTAGTTGAGGAAGCATGCCCTCTGAACCTTGCTCCCACTTCCAGCACCACGGCTCAGCTTGTTCTGGGAGATGCTATTGCAGTTGCCCTGTTAAAGATGAAGGATTTTACGGAAGAAGACTTTGCCCTGTATCATCCCGGAGGACTCCTTTCAAAACAGCTTCTGAAAGTGAAGGACCTGATGCATAAAGGCGACAGCCTTCCCCTGGTGAATGAAAATGAGGATATGAAACATGTCATATCAAAGATCATTGAGAAGAAACTGGGGATTGCACTTATTATTGATAATGCTGAAAAACTCAAAGGAGTGATCGTGGATGGGGACTTGAAACGGATCCTGATGAAAACAGGTGATTTTATGCATGAACCGGCTAAGAAGTTTATGACCACAGAGCCGAAAATGATCGATAAAGATGAGCTTGTGGCCAAAGCATTGACATTGATGGAGGGTAAGATCACTTCCCTGGTAATCAAGAATGATAATGATGAACCTGTCGGGTTGCTCCATATACATGATATATTAAAATCGGGTGTAGTATAATGTTTCTGATAAGATCATTTCTTTTAAAAAATAAATTAAAAAAAATAAAATTGATCCTCCTTGATGTAGATGGAGTCTTGACCGACGGAGGGCTTTATTTTGATAACAAAGGTATGGAATATAAGCGGTTTAATGTGGCAGACGGATCCGGGATCAAGATGGCTCTTTATACCGGTATTCAGTTTGCAATTGTGACCGGGCGCAGATCAAAGATAGTTCAAAACCGTGCAAAAGAACTTGGTATTAAAAAGGTGTACCAGGGAATTCTGAAGAAGGTTGCTCTTTTTAACCGGTTAAAGAAGGACTTTAAGGTTTCCGCAGACCAGATCGCTTATATTGCTGATGATGTGATAGACCTTCAGCTTTTAAGACTGGTAGGCGTAAAAGTTGCCGTGAAAAATGCCTGTAAAGAGATAAAGAAGATCTCGGATATTATGACGTCCCGAAAGGGAGGGGAAGGAGCTGTTCGCGAATTTATAGAATATTTATTAAAGGGAAACAATCTATGGGAAAAAGCCATGAAACGATACTTATAGTATGGTTAGGGGTCATTCTCTTTTTTCAATGTTCGGGGAAAAATGAACATCTGAATGTTGAACAGATTGACGCCAGTACCAATTTTGCCGGTTTAGGAATACCGGATACAGAGATCTTTGATTTTTCGTATAAATACACCAGCATGGACAAGGTCGTGTGGGAACTTTTCTCTGAAAAAGGGGAAGTATATAATAAACATGATCTGATCAAGATCACAGGAGTAAATCTGAATTTTTATAAGGGGAACAGGGTGGATACGACCGTGGTCAGTAAATGGGGTGAGATCTATAAAGAAAAGAAGTTACTGACCGCTATTTCCAATGTCATTCTTACTACAGAAGATCGAACTGTATTGTATACCGAAATACTGCATTGGGATGATAATAAGAAACTTCTGTTTACAGACCAGTTCGTGAAGATCATTAAACAGAATGGGGATATCATAAAAGGTATAGGAATGGAAGCGGATCATAATCTTGAAAAGCTTGTTATTAAGAGAAGCGTAACAGGACAATTCCATGAATCAAAATAAAACATCTATTCTTGTGCTCTTTTTATTATTCGGAATCTGTTTTGCACAGACAAGTGTTGAACCGATAAAATTTAAGGCTGACAGGATAGAGTATATTTACAAAAAGGGGAACGAGGAGGTCATTTGCAGGGGTAATGCAATAGTGGAAAGGAGTGATTTTTTTTTAAAAGCCCAGCTGATCAGGATCTATGGGGAGGACAGGAATTTTGTAAAAGCGTTTCAAAAGATCAAGATGGTAAATAAGATAGATAATGTGATCGTTTATGGTGATTATGCGGAATATGATAATATATCAGGATATGCAAAAGTATTCAAGTCCCCGAAGCTGGTGGTTACAAATGAGAACCTTGAGATCACGTCTGCTGTGATGGAGACCTATCTTAATGAGAATAAATCGATCGCCCTTGGGGATGTGAAGATCACACAGACAAACTATACCGCTTATTCTGAAAAAGCAGTTTATCTGCAGAACAGGGGCATGATAGAATTGACCGGTGATCCGAAAGTATATCAGGAAAACGATATGTTCAGTGCTGAAAAAATAGTAGTTTATATAAAGAAGAAATTGATCAAGTTATATAACAAAGTAGTCTCAAAGATCACATCAAAATAGAGGTTGCTGTTTTTAAAACGAGCAAGAGGAATATTAATGAAAATATTTATGTCGGAATTGAATATTAATCATCTGAAGAAGGCATATCATAAAAAATTTGTAGTAAATGATATTTCGTTCAATATTAAACAGGGAGAGATCGTGGGACTTTTAGGCCCGAACGGAGCCGGTAAAACTACTACTTTTTACATGGTGATGGGCCTGGTGAAACCTTTTGCCGGGGAAATATTTTTAAGCGATCAGAATATTACTGCTCTGCCTATGTACAAGCGCGCACGGTTGGGGATCGGCTACCTTGCCCAGGAGCCTTCTGTTTTCAGGAAATTGACAGTAGAAGAAAATTTAACAGCTGTAATGGAGCTTTTAGATATACCGGAAAAGAAGAGGACCATGAAAATAAAGGCCCTTTTAAATGAACTGGGGATCAAACATCTGGCAGATCAAAAAGCCTATTCTCTTTCCGGAGGAGAGCGGCGTAGAACTGAAATTGCAAGGGCGCTTGTTACGGATCCCAAGTTTCTTTTACTGGATGAACCTTTTGCCGGAATTGACCCAAAAGCTGTTTCAGAGATACAGAATATGATCATTCATCTGAAGAATAGAGGGATCGGGATCCTGATCACAGATCATAATGTCAGGGAAACCTTGAGTATTACCGATAGAGCTTATGTTATATATGAAGGACGGATCCTGATCTCCGGAACAGCAGACCAGTTGATAAAAGATAAAAAAGCAAAGGAGATCTATCTTGGTGAAAAATTTAAAATGTGATCTCTTGCAGTTAATAATTATTAAAAATATATAGAAATAGAAAATCATATAATTATATTATAGTTGAACGGCACTATACAGGTTTTAATTTTCAGGATTAATGCATGAAAAAAATGACTACTAATTTACATTTGAGATTTGAGCAGAAATTATATATGAGCCCTTATCTTCATCAGATGATGGAGGTTCTCCAGCTTCAGGTTCTTGACCTGGAGCAGCGTATCAATGAAGAACTGCAGACAAATCCCATGCTGGAGATAGATGAGTCTGAAAAAAATTCTAATGAAGGTGAAATAGAAGAGGACAATACCAAATTTGATGAGATGGTAAAGATATTTGAAGATTCATCGGATATGGGAGGGTATACTTTTTCTTCCCCTAAGGATTCTGTGAAATTGGATATTATTGAAGGAGTGCTGACCAAGCCGGAAAGTCTGCAGGAACATCTTATCTGGCAGTTGCGGTTAAATGTTTTTAATGAAAAAGATTATCAGATCGGTGAACGGATCATCAGCAATATTAATGATAAAGGATATTTAACTTCTTCTATAAAAGAGATCGCATCCGGAATGAATAATTCTACGGTTGAAGTTGAGAGAGTGCTTGCTTTGATCCATAGTTTTGAACCGTACGGAGTAGGTGCAAAGGATCTGCAGGAATGCCTCCTTATACAGATACGGTATCTGCCCCGGAAGGATAAATGGTCTGAAAAAATAATTAAGAATTATTTTGATCTTCTTTATAAACATAAAGTGAAAGAGATCGCCCACAAGCTGGGTGTGGACCTTGTTACGGCTCAGAAATCCATTGCTTTTATTCAGAAGCTTGATCCTAATCCGGGCTTGCTGTATTATAATAAGATAACAGAATATGTTATCCCTGATGCTGTAATTGAGAAGAATAACGGAGATTTTATTATTATTGTGAATGATGACTGGATCCCCCGTTTGCGGATCCATAAAAGGTACAGAGACATGATTAAAAACCAAAAATTGGATAGCAAGATCCGAAAATATTTGAAGGAAAAAGTTAAGAATGCATTATTATTCATTAAGAGTATTGAACAGAGGAAAACAACACTTTACAGAATAGTCAATTCTATTTTTAAATTTCAAAAAGAATTTTTTTATAGCGGTCCTGAACATATTGCTCCTTTGACATTGAAGAATATCGCTGCAGATGTTGATGTCCATGAATCAACTGTCAGCAGAGTGACTTCAAATAAATTTATTCAGACTCCTTTTGGAATTTATGAAATGAAATATTTCTTTTCAAAGAAAATACATACTGAAAATGAAGGTGATATTTCATCAAAAACTGTTATGGAACTGCTCAAAGACCTGGTTGAGAATGAAACAAAACCTTTATCAGATGATGAGATCAAGGAGATCCTTAATAAAAAGGGGATCCACATTGCCAGAAGGACGATCTCAAAATATCGAAAAGAGTTAAAAATTTTGCCGTCATATTTAAGGAAAAAGTGATTAATGATCATAACAGCTATACTAACAAATCAAAACTAAACTATAATAAAATTGGAGGAAATGATGCAGTTCAATATTACGGGAAAAAATATAAAGGTCACCAAAGGCATTAGGGATTATGTTAATAAAAAGATCGCGAAAGTGCTTGAGGATTTTGAGCATCCGGTAAATTGCGAAGTGATCCTTGATGTTGAGAAGAAAAGGCATATTGCAGAAGTGATCTTAAGCGGTGATAGCGGGAGGTTTTACCTGAAGAAAAGTGCGAATGATCTGTATAAATCTATTGATCTTGTTATTCAATCCGCGGATATCAGTATCAAAAAGTTTAAGGACAAGCAGAAGGACCGGAAAGCCAGAAGAGATAAGCCGGTATATCATAGATCTTATAACAGAAATATTATTGTAAAAAGATTGCAGGTGGAAAATATAAAACCAATGTCAGTAGAAGAGGCTATACTTCAGCTTAAGTACCTGAAGCAGAATATTCTCGTCTTTCGTAATGCAACTAATTTTAATACTTATATTCTG
>JAHITG010000503.1 GCA_018817865.1 Spirochaetota bacterium | reverse complement strand
GCCTGAAAGCCAGTAATTTTAACGGCCTTATCTTTAATGTTAAAGGTGAAACAGGAGGGGAATTCTTTAAGGTCGCCCTGAGTACACTCGGTCTCTCCAATCAGGGTGGCAGGAGCAACGCCATGCTGTACATCTCTGATTTTCTTGACGGAGGAGTCACTGCCAGCTGGCAGAAAGTGGTAATACCATTCAAGAATTTTTCAAATATTACCAACTTTAGCGGGATGAAAGAGTTTACTATCGCGTTTGAGCATGACCAGAGCAGTGCTAACGGCTCACCGATATCAGGGAGTATTTACATTGATAATATAAAATTCACGAACAGTCCAGGCGGGTTTGATGAATTCAGAATTGACCACTTCGGGGACAAACTTCATTTCAGCTCAGTGGGTGCCAATATCTGGAGTGGAGCAGGTGACGGAGCCAGGGGAGGTACAAAATATACCGATGGTACCGGTGAATATACCAATTATAAATACGCCATGCAGATCGATTATACCAATATCCCCTTTGGAGCATCAAGCCGGTGGTATGCAAATGCTTTTTTATTAGGGGGAGGAGCTGACTCGTTTACCTCATTACCATGCGATTTTACCGGATATTCCAATCTGACATTTTATGCTAAGAATACATATCATATGAGACCCCACCAGGTTCAGGTAGTCTTTCAGGATACCCTCGGAGGATGGGGAGGAGGAATGACAGCCGAGTCTTCCGGAGGAAGCAATCCTGTTATTTCAACTAACTGGCAGAAGATCGTTGTGCCGTTAAGCAAATTTCCAACTATAGATTTTACCCGGGTAAAGGAGATGTCCCTTACTATCAATAACTGGTGCAGTTTTATGGGATCATCAGGCAGGCTTTTTATTGACCGGGTACAGCTTGAAAAGTAGAGAAGGAACGATTTATATGAAGGAAAGCATTAAAAGAAATTATTATCTATTTCTGATAATTATACTGCTTGAAATACCGCTTTATGCTGACTCACTTTCAATAGGGATTTATGACCGCTCCAATCATCTGGAGGATACTAATATCCGATTCGGGTCCATTTCACAGGTTACTATGATGGCGGCACCTCAGTATTTAAAAGTGACCTATTCTCTGGATGATCCGGCTGACTGGGTTATCCAGTTATATACGGACAATTCCAATTCAACTTGCATCGGAGGCCGGCATGGAGGACTGATCGGGCAGACATTTACAAGCAACCGTATCCCGCTTCTGTGGCAGGTCTATTCCAATACCAATACAGGTGTAAGCCTGACATCCGGAAATTCGAATCAATGGGGAAAAGTGAAAGACAGGAATGATATTGACTGGGCCACAACTTTGGAAAGCCGGGTCCTTGCAACAAATAATTTTCTGGGCAGTTATCCGGTACCCGGACGCCAGACAATATCTACGGACCTGTTTATATATATCGGAGCAGATTTTAATATCAGCAGGGATGATATTTTTTCAACAAAGCTTAATTTCGATCTTCTTCCTTACAGCAGTTATGTGATCCCTCCCGGTATTACGCATGAACCCTTTACTGAGATCAATATAATCGGGGACAAGATGATCGTTTATGCGGATATTGCTGATGATGATATAATAAAGACAGCTTCACTTTATTATAAGAAAAAGAATGATGTTACATTTAAAGATATTTCGTATTCACCAAACAGTGCTGTATACAGATTAAAAGCAGAAGTGGATCCTCCTGTAATTACTGAAGAAGGGATCATATATTATATCAGGGCTGTTGATGAGCAGAATAATATAATGGATACAGCTCAATGTGATGTTAAAGTGGTACCGTATAAGATCAAAACGATCGGACCGGCAGGAGGGGATATAAAACTTTCTGACGGGAATCCGGAAGATGGAAATACCTGTCTTGATATTCCAGGCGGAGCCTTAAGCGGTAATCACTCTTTGACATTCAGACAGATATATAATTCCGATGAAATAATTGCAGGAAACGGAATGGTCAGCGGTCAGATGCCTTTGAATGTATTTCAGATCACGCCGGCTATTGATCTAAACAGTTTATCAAAGCTGAATCTTCTTTATTTTGATCTTGATAATAACGGAAAGGTGGAGACCGTAGACGGCCTGGAGACCGAAATTGATGAGAAAGACCTGGCCCTGTTCTGGTGGGACGGATTTGAATGGCGTTATATGGGTGGTCAGGTAGATCCGGTTAACAATATTGTTTCCGTTTATATCACACGTTTTACCACTTTTGGTATTTTTTCAGTTGAGAATCTTTCTGCTAATGATTTCAGGCCGAAAGAGAAGATATGCACACCTAACGGAGACGGGATAAACGACCTGGTGATCTTTGGCGGTTCCCCCGGAAGCTTTGAGATCTCTCTCTTTGATGTTACCGGACGGGAGATCAGGAAGATAAAAGAGAGACCGGTCTGGGACGGAAAGGATTCTCGCGGTAGAGTTGTGGAAAGTGGGGCCTATATTTACCAGTTTAAAGTCAGGATCAACGGG
>JAHITG010000502.1 GCA_018817865.1 Spirochaetota bacterium | reverse complement strand
TGGAAGTTCGGTTTTATGACCTCGTAGAATTCCTTTATTCGCCTGGAGTGGTCGAAAATTACCTCGTCAGAATTCCGTGGCTCATAATGGAAGAAGACAAGGTTCTTTACATGAGTCTGAAGGGCAAACTCTACACCCATAGTATAAGAGCTGTGTCCCCATGATACTTTTTCAAAGGTCTCCTGCAGGGTATACTGCGCATCGAATACCAGAACATCTGCATGCTTAATGAAGTTTTGATATTTATCAATGTAATCCGCATCTGTATTGAATATTTCATTATCCGTGGAATAAACGAATTTTTTATTATCATGTTCGATCGAGAAACAGTAAGAATCACCGGGATGATTCTGTTTCTGGGAGGAGATCTTGACTCCGTTTATCATGATAGGTTTTTTGGGTTTCAAGACCTGAAATTCAAAATCGGCTGCCATGTAATCCAGATCGATCGGAAAGAACCTTGATTCCTGCTGGTATCGGAATCTTTTTTCAATATCCTTAAAGGGTGAATATATAATGATCTTTTTTCCTTTCTGGTACGCGGGGACAAAAAAGGGAAAACCGCAGATATGGTCCCAGTGTGTATGTGAGATGAATAAATGAATGACATCGTGATAATGCCCTCTTTTAATAATGTCCAGTCCCAGAGCCCGCAGTCCCGAACCGGCATCCATTATGAAAAGTTCGTTATTGCTATGCACTTCGACACAGGCTGTGTTTCCTCCATATGTGCCGTGAGCATGGATGGGCTGTTCTTTTAGAAAATTTTTTATATTCTTTGTCCGGTAATGTTTGCTCTTATTATAAAGATAGAGTATTTTGTACATTTTACTCATTAGCTGGTCATTGGAGAACGGAGTAGGTATTGAGCCTCGTACACCCCAGAATTTAATTTTCATTGCGCAATCCTTATAATTTTGATATAATCTATATCGGTTTGTTCAATTTAATATTAAATTCAATATGATCTATTTGAATATATAATAGATATAATAGAAAGTAAATTAATAATTTAATTATTTTTTCTTGATTTCGGATATTCAAATGAATACATTATTTATGATCATTACTCCGGTATTTTTCTAAGGAGGAACAGGATATGGCAATTATAGATAAAATATGGAAACAGGGAAAGGATTTTTTAAATGTTGAGTATCCGATCATTTCCGGCGCCATGACATGGATCAGTAATTATGACCTTGTTAAAGCGATCAGCGATAACGGGGCATTTCCGGTCATGGCAGGAGGCAACATGCCTGCAGAGCTCTTTGAACAGGAAGTCCAGAAATGTATTGACGGATTAGAGCATCCCTTTGCAGTGAATTTGATCACAATAGCTCCCAATTACAGGCAGCATTATGAAATTCTTCTTAAAAAAGATGTTCCCTTTGTCGTATTTGCAGGCAGTTTCCCCAGTAAAAAAGATGTGGAAACCATGAAGAATACCGGGAAGAAGACCATGTCCTTTGCTTCGACTAACTCCATTGCCGAGCAGCAGATACGGTATGGTGTGGATGCTCTTATACTGGAGGGTAACGAAGCCGGAGGGCATATCGGATTTGTTTCCCTTATCATTCTACTACAGCAGGTACTCTTTGAATTCAATGATGTCCCTATATTTGTGGCAGGCGGTATTGCTACAGGGAAGATGATGGCTCATCTTTTGTTAATGGGTGCTGCCGGGTGCCAGCTGGGAACTCGTTTTGTGATGTCTGAAGAATGTACAGCTCACCCGGAATTTAAAAAGGCCTTTCGGCGGGCTCATGCAAGGCAGGCGGTAGCTACTCCGCAATATGATTCCAGGCTTCCTGTCGTGGCTGTCAGAGGGATTAAGAATAAAGGGATGGAAGATTTCGGGAAGCTGCAGTTGAAGCTTATTAAAGAATTGGAGAGCGGGAAGATCTCCAGGGAAAAAGCTCAGTATGAAGTGGAGAATTTTTGGATGGGTTCATTGCGTAAAGCAGTAGTGGATGGTGATGTGAATTACGGTTCATTAATGGCAGGGCAGAGTGTCGGATTGATGAAAGACATCAGCCCAATTAAGGATATCATTCAGGAGCTTATCCGGGATGCAGAAAGCGAACTGGTTAAAGTGAAAGGAATTTTAAGCATGTAGGGTTTTTAAAAAAGTGATGTGAACAAAAGCGGTTCTACAAGAAATAAAAAATAATTATTTAAAAATTTTAAACTTCCTTTGCCCCTAAAAGCCCTTAGAAATTGCCTCTAGACGATTTCAAGGAAGTCTTCGGGGTAAATTTTTTTATAGTTGACTTTTTAAATTTGCATCATATAATAGAAGGACT
>JAHITG010000046.1 GCA_018817865.1 Spirochaetota bacterium | reverse complement strand
GCAGGCAGTACAGTGATTATCTGCGGCAGGAATTCCGGAAAGCTGGAAAAAGCAGAAAAGGCCATTCCCGGGATCACGGCCATCCGATGTGATGTCGGGATCGCTGAACAGCGGGAAAAGCTGGCAGCGGAAGTACTCAGCCGTTTTCCGGATCTGGATATTCTGATCAATAATGCAGGTGTCCAGAGATATATCGATTTGAAAAAAGGGATCAAAGAAGTAAGGTCAGGGGAAAATGAAGTTGAGATCAATTTCACAGCTCCGGTCGAACTCACCTCTCTTTTGATCAGCCATTTTCTGACCCGTCCATCCGCAGCCGTTATCAATGTCAGTTCCGGCCTGGGCTTCATGCCCATGCCGATCTATAATGCCACAAAAGCGGCGCTTCATACCTATTCCCTTGTATTACGCCAGCAGTTGAAAGGGACATCCGTTAAGGTGGTGGAGATCGTACCGCCCATGGTGGATACGGATCTGAACAAAGAAGGCCGAAACCGGGCCAAAATGAAGTATCGGGGGATCAGCATTGCCGAGTACATCCCGTCAGTCATTGAAGGCCTGGAAAATGATTCTGAGATCATATTCCACGGCGATGCGCAGGACATCTTGACTCAACCCCGCGGAGAATCCGAAAAGAAGCTGCTTGAGCCGCAATGGTAAAGGCAGGGGAGAAAATAAAATGAAAGAAAATGCCCCGTCGATCTCACTTCCCCCTCCCGTGTTTGACAAAGACGGGACCGTTTCTATGGCCTTAAAGAAGAGAAAGACCGTCCGCACCTTCAGTAACAGGAAACTTCCTTTACAGGTCTTGTCAAATATCCTCTGGGCAGCATGCGGGATCAACCGGAAGAAAGGGCCGTTTGGAGTTCCCGGCAGGACCGCAGCTTCTGCCAGCAATTCCCGTGAGATCGATCTTTATGTTGCCCTGCCTGAAGGTGCTTATTTTTATGATCCGGCTTTACACAGACTGGCCCTGGTTACGGAAGAGGACCTGCGGGTCCTGGCCATTGGCCCCGGTCAAGCCGGTACCGGAGCGAATGCCCCCGTGCGTTTCATATATGTCGCGGATATTGACAAATTCAGCAAGGCAGGATTTCAGGAACCGGGACTTTATGACCCGGAAATCCGGAAATCTTATTACTATGTGGACACGGGCCTTATCGCGGGAAACGTTTATCTATCCGCCTCTGCCCATGGCCTGGGTGCATGGTTCCATAACTGTAATAAGACCGCTCTTTCCAAAAAGCTGAATCTGCGGCCCAATCAGCATGCACTTTTTGGACAGACACTTGGGTATCAGGGGAAAGGTTAAGGTGAAGAACCGAGGCCTTTTATTATTTTAATCAAAACAGAAAAATCAATTAAGGAGGCAGATCATGGCTTTTAAAGCATTATGTCTGGCACACGCACCTGATGCAGATCCTGAAAAACACAGGAATATCATTGATACAGGTAAGTATAAACTTTTTACAGTTGTGGTAAAATCTCAAGATGAGGCAATAAAAGTATCTAAAAATATCCATGCAAAAGAGAAGATAGATGCAATTATGCTATGCCCCGGTTTTACACATAAGGATGTATCAGAAATATTCCAGGCACTGGACGGAAAAGTGTCTGTCAGTGTTTCCAGGGGAGACGGGCCCAGCAGTAAGATCTCCCAGCCCGTGATCCAGAGAGAATTCTATAATAAATAAAACAGGAAGTAAGGATCCGATACACTTTTTTCCCCAAATATTTAGCAGAATGATTTCTAAAACTTCAAAGGATTTTAAAAGGACTACAGAAATCCCTTCTTTTATATGTATTGTTTTAACAGGCTTCATAGATTAAGCCCCTGTATTTTTTACAATATAGAGCATATTGCCTCTTTAACCAGGAAGAACTCATTATCCATTCCTGGATTATATTCTGTTTTTTCTTTATAAAGTCGGTAAAGTTATTTTTCATTATTAAAATTATCATAAAATATTAAAAAAAGTGAACGTTTATTTTGTATATAAATTATAGAGCTCTGAAAATGTCGCACCGGTGCGACATTTTAGCCTGGAAATATAAGGAGGATAATATGGCTAGAAACGATTATTTAGTAGAAAGAACAGATTCAAATGATATTAAG
>JAHITG010000501.1 GCA_018817865.1 Spirochaetota bacterium | reverse complement strand
TTTGCCCTCGCTGCCTGTTTTTAAATTCCTACCTTTACCAAAAGGCGGATTAGTGATGATAACTTTATATTTTCGTGGATTTTTGTTTTCGTCGTTTTTGTTGCTCCAGTCCTCTTTATTATAACTATCTGTTGTGAAGTCGATTTCTTTAAAATTTCCATCTAATAAAAGTTTATCTGGAATGGAATTCATTATTTTTATATTTGCGCATCCGTCGCCATTTAAAACAAGGTTAAGTTCTGCCAATTTCAGAATTTTGTTGTCCTTGTCGAATGCGTAGAATTTTTCGGCTGTAGGCAAACTACCTAATTCATCTTTATAGATGTGTCTAAATGCCATAGCTAAGAAATCACAGATCCCCGCACACGGGTCACATATTGTTTCATTTTTTTGAGGGTTAATCATTTTGACCATTGATTCGACAATAGGAATTGGTGTAAAAAATTGCTTTTCCTTAGCTTTTTCAATGTTGTTGCCAAAGTTGTTAAAAATAATCTGATTAAAGCTTGCATTTTGAGTTTCTAAAATTGTTTTCTTCTGAAAAACCTGAATTAGACCGATTAAAAACTTCTCATCATCTCCATTTAAAGGCACTAAATCTGACCCCTTTTTTTGATAAACAAAAACACGAGGATTAAATATACTCTTATATTCCTCCTTGGTTTTTTTATACAAAAACTCGATTCGATTTCTGAATGATTGTGAGCCAAAACCTAGTTTAATCATTTCATCTGGTTTAATATAAAATTCAAAACTTTCTTTGTTACCTTTTTTAACATCTTTTTCATCAGAGACCTTTAGAGTAAGGAACTCAACAATTAGATTTTGAACCTGAGAAACATTCAGTCTGTCTTGCATACGATTGATTACTTCAAATAATTCAGAAAAACTATCTTCGTCAATCGGTTGATTGGTATTAAAATTTAATTTACTTACATCATCTGATGCCGTTATATTCTGTAAAAATTTCGTAAAATCTGGTAGGTCATTTAAATTATCTCTATTGCTTAAATTTAGTTTCTCAATACCCTCCCCATCAATTATTTTATCAATGTTGTACCTTTTAATTGGGTTAGTTCCTTCTTTTTTAAAAATTATTATATCATCTTGATTGTCAAAATACACTCCAAAAACCTGTTCTCCAATATACCCCTCCATTGCTGATTCGAGTTGTTTCTTTACCGGAGTTTCAATTTTTAAAGGAATATTTTTTGCTTCCCAAAACACTAAGAAATTCTCACGAAGTTTTTCAGGAACACTACTTTTTTTATCCCATTTTTCATAATATTGAAGCCAATTATCAGATTTGAAAACCACCATATCGGGATTAAGTGATTTTGCCCCTTCACTACCTTTAGGAATTGTAAATTCTACACAGATATTTTCTGGAGGAAACTTTTTACTTTCAACCAATGACCAAGCCATTCTGGCTTTGTACCATTCTTCACTATAATTACCTTTTATGTCTTTACAGTTGGTTTTTTTACAATTGGCAAAGACTCCACAATTTGTTTTATACCAATCAGAATCGACAAATTCAAGAGTGCTATATTTGATATCAAATTTTTTAAAAAAATCTATTAATGATATTTTCATGTCCTAAGCCACCAATATACCCTATTTCCCTCTTCTTTTCTGTTTGCATAGCCCTTTTCATTCAAACTCATGAGATTATCCTTTGCTGTCTGCCATGCAACGCCCAATTTTTCCGAGACTTGCTTAGTTGTTAACGCTCTTCGAGCCACATAAAGAAGATTGATTATTCTTTTTTCGTTTCCTGTGAACTCATTTTTCAAGCTCTTTAACCTCTTATATATTGAAGTTCGACCACTTCTATTTGAACTGATTTCGGAGATGGTAGTACAACCTTAAATCGAATTTTATCACCCAATTTCACTCCAATGGCTTTGGCTATATCTTTTGGGAATCGAACCAGAAACTGTTTGCCATCAAAATTAATGTTTGCATTTTTTTCAGTTACGTCCGATACGGGTTCAATAACATCCTCCAACGCTTTCGGTAATTTTGAGTAATCTAATTCTCGTACGTTTGAATCATTCATATTTATTACTAATATGTACGATTGAGTATTTAAAGCTAACCTGTCGTACGAATGATAGAAAGA
>JAHITG010000500.1 GCA_018817865.1 Spirochaetota bacterium | reverse complement strand
TTGATGATACTGATCAGCAGTATAAGAATACCTGCCGGTAATTTAACGGATAACACCAGACTGGATAACGTCCCTACATTAGGTTGCTTCTTTACAATGAAAGCCCAGGCTGCGATCACGCCTCCGATAAGATTACTGAAAATGAGAAACCATAATAAAGTCATTGTTTGCCCTCCTTCTTCTTTTTATGAATAAAAAATGAAAAGATCAAACCGCTTGTGATACCGATAGCATAAGTCACCAGAAGCAGTAAAGCCCGGTTGACCTTTATATTCCAGAAAAGAAAATTGATCTTTACCACTTCATAATTCTGAAATATAAAAACAACGGTCAATATTAATAATAGTATTAATACATATATTTTCATTTAATCAATAATAATAGCTGATTAAATTAAAATAGCAACCTATTTAATAAATATCAAAATAAAAAATCTGATTGACTTCTTTCACTGGGAAAGTAAATTGTATCACCTTTATGGAAAAGAAAAGGTTAAATACGCTGATCTTCGTGATACTTCTTCTGGGAATACTTTCATTATTTTTAGAATATGGAATCCCTAAAAGCCGGCTTACCGGGCTTATAATAGTGATGCTGGATTTCAGTGTCCTGGCCCTGTTTTTACTGGATGTGATACTGAATTTCATTCAGGCAGAGATAAAAACTAAATTTCTAAAGAATAATCTCTTTGATATTATTGTATTATTTATATTGGTCCTGATCTTCATATATAACAGGTATATCTCCTTTCTGATGAAAAGCCAGGACCTGGAAGTCTTATCGCGTAATATCATCATCATCCGGAATATTTTTTTACTTATTAAAATATTCAGCAGGGTAAGAAAGCTGAATTATTTTTTAAAAAAGATCGCAAGCCACCCGGCCCAGACCATTATTTTCAGCTTTATGAGCGTAATCATTCTGGGAGCGATCCTGCTGATGATGCCCTTCTCATCAGCCGACAAATCACACCTGGGGATCCTGAATGCGCTGTTTACCTCAACTTCCGCAGTCTGCGTAACGGGATTGATCGTAGTGGATACAGCCGGGAAATTCTCCGTATACGGTAAACTCATCATCATGTTCCTTATCCAGATCGGAGGATTAGGCATCATGATCCTCTCCTATTTTTCCGGGTTTATGATGGGGAAGAAATATTCCCTCGAAGATAAAATGATCATGTCATACATGCTTAACGAACAGGAAATGAAAAATCTTTCAAAAACATTATTAAATATAATAATCATTACCATCACCATCGAATTGGCAGGTGCAGCTCTCCTGTTTAATTTTTTTAAAGGAATTTTGGGATTTAACATGAAAGCTGTTTTTTATTCCATATTCCATTCCATCTCAGCTTTCTGCAACGCGGGATTTGCTCTTTTTTCAGACAGTTTCGAATCTTTTAAATCAGATGCCTTACTGACTTTAACCATCTCTTTTCTGATCATAATGGGGGGACTAAGCTTCAATGTGATCAATAACCTAATAAAAAATTTATCGAGTAATCTAAAAAGAAAAATTTTCCAGAGACCGGTAGACCTCGTTAAAATAAACCTGAATACCCGTGTTGTCCTGATCGTAACGGCACTGTTGATCGTCAGCGGAATGCTGATCATTTACGGATTCGAACTTAAAAACAGCCTGGTTCCGTTCGATCTGAAAACAGGATACCTCTCTGCTTTTTTCCAGTCCGTTACTTTACGGACAGCAGGATTTAACACCATAAATTTTGCTGCCCTGAACGGGTACACTTATCTGATGATGATACTCTTTATGTTCATCGGTGCAGGTTCAGGGTCCACGGCAGGCGGGATAAAGGTAAACACGGTTGCCGTTATCTTTGCCTATATCAGATCAATGTTAAAAGGGCAGGACGATGTGGTCTTATTCAAGCAGTCCATAGCAAAGGACCTGATCAATAAAGCTTTTCTGATCATCTTTTTATTTGCCCTGTCTGCTTTCCTGTCAACACTGATCCTGACCATAACGGAAAAATTCCATCTTATCCAGATCCTTTTTGAGGTCGTATCTGCCATCGGAACAGTAGGCCTTTCAACAGGGATCACGGCAGGATTAAGCGAAGCCGGGAAGCTGGTTATTATTTTTCTTATGTTCATCGGCAGATTAGGGCCGTTAACTATTGTATCCGCACTGTCCCGGCGGCAGCGGATCTACGATATCCGGTATCCTAACGGCAATATTAACATCGGTTAGCACAAACAGCAGTTATAAGGAGGATTGAAATGGCAAAAGAAAAAGTATTCGCAGTATTCGGCCTGGGAACGTTCGGTTATGAAGTATGTACTGTTCTCTCGTCAAAAGGGGCCAAAGTCATTGCGGTCGATAATCAAAATAAACTGGTGGAACGGATCAAAGATGATGTCACACAGGCAATTCTAATGGACAGTACAGATGAAGAACTCATGATGAGCCTTCCCCTGGAAGATATCGATATTGCTGTGATCGCGATCGGCGATAATATCGAGGCCAGCATCATAACCGCAGCACTCCTTAAAAAGCTGGGGATACCGTATATTATTGCCAGGGCTATTTCAGACATTCATGGCCAGGTCATGAAACAGGTCGGGGCCAATGAAATAATCAATATCGAGATCGAACAAGGCAGGCGTATAGCGAATAAACTTATTGCCCCGTTCATCCTGGATCATATACCGCTTTCAGCGAACCAGTCCCTGGCCGAGATACGTATCCCCAAGGACTTTGTTGGAAAATCCCTGCATCAGCTTGATATCAGGAAAAAATATAACATTAATGTACTCTCCATCAAAAGGACAAAAACAAGTATTGATGATCACGGAAATCCGGTGAAAGAAGAGACCGCGCTTTCTCCCAAACCTAATGATATCCTGAAAGAAAATGATATTATAGTGGTTATTGGAACGGATAAAGATATCGATAAATTAAAAAAATAAAAGGAAAAGGTTATGTTTATAAAAAAAATTTATTTTTATTCACTTTTATCTCTTTCACTGATCTTATTATGCCTTCTGGGTATATGGGGATATCATAATTTCCAGACCCTTAATACGGATAATAATTCAGTTATTAAATACTATGCGGAACATATCCTGTATATATCTATTCTTTGTATAATCATTCTCTCTCTCTCTTTTATTTCCGTCAGGATTAAAAGCCGGAATATTATAAAAGAGCTGGACAAGATAATAGAATTGTCAAAATACGGGCCATTGACCGTCAGCACTTTTTTAAAAAAACTGGGGACACTGGGGCATAAGATCGATCAGCTCTTCTTTGAGCTGAATTCCCTGAACGAAAAAAAATCATTGAAAATAAGCTCCCTCTCCGGCCTGAACGATTTTCTTATCGACAACATTGACCTTCTCCTGCTGGTAACAAATGCCCGCGGGAAGATCACAAACTGCAGTAAAAAGATCCTGACTAAATACAAACTCGAAAAAAGCCTTATCATCGATAAATTTCTGAATGAGCTTTTCGAAAAAATAAACCTGGATGGCCTGATCATTGAGATGGAAAAAAATCAGAAATATATCAGCAACAAAAAACAGAAAGTAACCTTTAAAACATCCCCGGTCGAGATAAGCAGTATGCTTTATCCTGTATTTAATTTAAACAGAGAATTGTCGTATATCATCTGTATATTTGAAAGCACCGATATTATTATGGAACTGGCTAAAAAATCCGAGCAGATCACGGTCAAGAAGCCCCAGATCCATAAACAGATATTTGATTTTTTTACCAAATGGCCAAAATATTTAAAAAGTCCTCTAATTAAAGATAAAAAAAATAAATAATTTTCGGATCACAGAGAGACTGCCTTCTGCCACATCAAGTGGGCATATAACTGGTAAGGATTTTTTTAATTATAATAAGTATACTCAAAAACATAGGTCCCCTCA
>JAHITG010000006.1 GCA_018817865.1 Spirochaetota bacterium | reverse complement strand
GACATCTCCGTCAATTGCTGTATGTCATTATTATTATACGAAAGGCAGATATTTTGAAAGTGATGTATATCTCAATTATCACTGCCGGGGTTCCCGCTTTTATAAAACAGACGATAACGGCGCCATTGTCCTGACGATCAGGAAAAACAGGATAGGATCTGAAAAATGGATCAAAAACGAGATCCTGCGGTATCAGACCAGGAAAAAGAGGGCACCGCATAAAGAGATCAAAAATAAAAAAAAGATCCTTACATTTTCCAGCATTGATACGGGAGCAGGGAATGCTTATCTGATCCGGACGCCGGATAATAAAAATTATCTTTTTAACGGTGGGCGGTACGGTGATGAAGAGAATATATCCGATGCGGGAAAAGGGATCATTGTCCCGTTCCTGAAAAAGAGAAAGATCAGATCATTGGACGGAGTATTTTTGATCAATACCGTAAAGGAAAATATCGGCGGGCTCTATTCCGTGCTCGGTTCGATAAGTGCAGGCAGAATATATAAAAGCCCCTACACTTCTTCCTCCTTTGAAATGAGCAAGGTGAATGAGATAGCATCTATAAACAATATACCTGTCCGGATCCTGAAAGATAATGAGTCCATAAGCCTGGGAAGAGATGTAAAATGCCGGGTCTTGAATCCATCCGAAAGCGGAAGTGATGAGAAAGATTCCTCTCTTGTGCTGAAGATCACATATAAAGATTTTTCCCTTTTGATCACCGGAGACATACAGGGCCGGGATTTTGCTGATGAAAAAGTTCCCTCGATCCGCACATCCGAATACACTCTTCTTAAAAATCATAAAGACGAGCTGAACAGCCTGATAATGACGGTTCCCGATTCCGGATATAAAAATTCCAGCACCTTCCCGTTCCTTGAGGCTGTAGACCCCCAATACGCAATTTTAAATATCAGAAAATTCGACCGTTATAATCCATCCGATGATGTACTCAGCCGGTATCAGATGATCGATTCCCGGGTATGGCGAAGCGATTACGACGGGAATATAGATGTCTATTCGGATGGGCATGCTGTTCAGATCGAAACGGAGGAATGAATAGAAGTATGGCTATAGAAGAGAAAAAAATACATATTACAGCCTCATCTGTTGCGTCTTATTCCTATTGCTCAAAAAGATGGAAATTTGATGATGAATACTCCATCTTACAAAATTTCAGAAAAGGGCTTTCGATCGAGAATATATCGGGAACTTATGGTATTCCAAAGGAACATACAAAGCAGATCCTGAAAAAATATAAGCTTATCAAAGGGTAAAAGAAGACAATGACACTTAATATCAGAGAATATCTATTAATTATTATTACAGGGATCGCCGCGTACTCATTTATAAAGATCTTTCTTTCCTCCCATTCATCCATTAAAGAGAGCGAAAAGATCAGACGGGAATCGGTCCTGATATATTCAATGGATAAAAACAAAGAAAAACTCTCCAAAGAGATCGAAGGGATGATCATAGAAGGTGTTCCTGATAAAATATTTGAATCCCGAAACGGTGACTTTATTATAATTGACACTGTTGAGTTTATGCGGCAGGATCAGGAAGGATTCTACAAGTCCCAGATGGGCCTCTATTTTTTATTGGTAGAAAAAATATACAACCGCAGGCCTTCATACGGAATAATAGAGAACAAAAGAAACAACCGTTTCTTAAAGATCGATAATGCAGATGAATTAAGATCTGAGGTCCTGCGATCCATCACCGGTATCAGAAAGGCTTATTCAAAAGATGAGAACATCCGCGAGATACACCGAAACCATGAAGAATCATCCCGCTGCAGTGCCTGTCCCTACCGGGTGGACTGTGATGAGTCCCTCTCTCTTTGATTAGTCTATCTGATTAGCCCATTCGTTATAATGATCAATTGTAATTTTTAAATTCTTTTTAATATCCCTGTCCGGTTTATACCCCAGCTCTTTCATGATCCGTTTAGTAGAAAAATGAAAATCACGGCTTGCCAGGGAAATTCTATAGTTCGTCATAAGTGGAGGTTTCTTTATCCGCAGAAGCCAGTAGATCGATTCTGAAACAACTGCACCGACCCTTCCGAATATACAAGGCATATTGATCCACGGCATGGGCTTTTCCAGGATGTCACAGAGATGCCTTGTAAACTCCCGCCATGTTACTTTTATATCATCCGTAATGATATACTTCTTTTTCAAACTCTTCTTTGGCTTTGTCATTATTAAAAGAATAGCCTGGATAAGATTATCTATATATAAAGAAGAAAAGAGGTGTCTTCCGTTATCACACATCCCGAATTGATAGGTATTGATGGCATTGATCATCTTGTATGACATGGTGTGGTCATTGGGCCCGTAGATCAATCCCGGCTGTATGATCGTGGCCGGTAAATTAAAGACATCCATGAAATGTTCGATCGTTTTTTCCCCTAAAAGCTTTGTCTTGCAGTAATTATATCTGTTCCGGCTAACTTTTGTATTCTCCCCGGCATTGATCTTCTTCTTAAACCCGTAAATGCTGATAGAGCTGAAATGGATCAGATGCTTAACTTTATTCTGGAGGCAGAGCTCTGCTACATTCTTTACGCCTTTTACATTGGCATCATAAAAGACCTGATATTTTCCCCAATCCGAAGCAAAACCTGCGATATGGATAACAATATCCTGATTCCTGAAGGCATTGAGAAGGGAGCCCTTATTATCTATATTTCCATGGAAGAGTTTTATATTTTTTATAAAAGGTTTTAAGAAGGTGAGGTCGCTGGTAGTACGCACCAGGCCGGATACCCTGTAATTTTTTAAGTGCACAAGTTTTTCAGCGATCTTACTGCCTACAAAACCGTTGATCCCGGTAATTAATACTCTTATATTCCTGGACATAGAAGCTAAAATTATATTATTCTACCGGATAGTCAAATATAATTACAATTTTTCATCCGCTAAGGTAGTCGCAAGCTTTAGCTTGCGCAATTTATATTCAAAACGAGATTATAAAAACGCAGGCTGAAGCCTGCGGCTACCATAACATATGTATATTTATTTTATAATACAAGAGTGTTTAGACCTTTACACAGACATAAAAAAATGTTTGACATTAAAAGAAGTAAATGTATATTAATTTGAACAGGGCGATTAGCTCAGCGGGAGAGCACTCCCCTCACACGGGAGGGGCCACTGGTTCAATCCCAGTATCGCCCAGATTTATTTCTTCTTCTTTTTAACATCCGGTTTGGCTTCTTCAGACCACTCGCATTTGAATGTATCAACCAGATAATTGTCAAGCTCATCCGCCTTTCTGGCCAGGCCCATCAGGTTCTTTCGGATATCCTCTTTGTACTTGGAATCAAGATCGGTCAGGTGAACGCGATACGAAATAAAGATCAGGCCCCTGTCTACCCCCAGATAAAAAGGCTTCACCGGGTTACTTAAGACATACTTGTACAGCTCTGATAAATTCTCCTTCGGCAATTTAACCATGGGGCATGTGGCAATAAGGTAGGAATTCTTATATACAAAGATCCTGATCATGGCGCTGCCCCGGTGGAATTCCCAATACTCATTTCCCACCCGGGAGACGACCGGATCGATCCCTTCTTTTTCCAGGGTCTCCTCAACGAAAACCGAGAGAGGGCTCAATTTTATATCAGCGAAAAGCACTTCCACATCTATCTTGGCACCGCAATTTTCACAATATTCGGTCTTCTCAATGATCAATGCATTACAGGACGGGCATTTTACCGAATAATCAGCTGTGGGATTACTTTTAAAACTCTCCAGTTCCTGAACCACGATATCTGAAGGCAGGGCAAATCCCATATTATCCGCTTCGGTAAATTTACTGGTTGCCACACCAAGCACCCGGCCGTCAGGACTCAGCATGGGACCGCCGCTGTTACCGGGATTGATTGCTGCATCGGTCTGAATAAAATACTGCCCTTCCAGGAGCTGCCGGGGTGATGAGATGATACCTTCTGTAATAGTAAAAGGCATTCCGAATGGATAGCCCAGCACGAAGACCTTATCTCGGTTATTCAGCTTCCCCGAAAGCTGGAACACTGCCTGCGGGGCACTCAGTTTCTTTATAGGCTTTATTAAAGCCAGATCCAGCAGGGGATTGATCTGAAGGACTTTTGATTTCACTTTATCTTTATCATATGTCTCTATTGCTAAGTCATGCTGTCCGGAAACCACATGATAGTTGGTAACGATAAGGTCCATATCCTTTATGTAAAACCCGGAGCCGCTTCCCTTTGCCGTATTTATTTTAACTACCATTTTGGAAAATTCATTAAAATCTTTCACTTTCAAACCTCCTTCATCAAATTTCAGATCTGTCATTTCATTGCCATTACTTTATCCAGGATCTTCAGAAGAATGCCAGATGCTTCCTCAAATTTTTTCCCGCTTGCTTTTTTTAATGCGTCATTAAGGATCCCTTCAACTTTGATGGGGATCGTATTGCGAAAGAACAGGTTATAGATAGCATACAGGCAGAAATGAGCAGATTCGAAAAAATTGAATTCCTGGACATACCGCTTTGCAGAGTCATAATCCGGGCGCATGATATCCTGTAATGCCATCAACGAAGCCCGTTTTTTAGGTGAAATGAGAAATTTCGGGATATAGACATTCTCATTGAATTTCTTTTGATCCCACTCCTTTAATTTCCTGATATCTTCCTTGGTCTTATCAAAGACCTCATTAAGGTTAAGCCTGCCGTTGTTCCAGGAACTGTTCAATATCTTCTGGATATCAGAAACAAGCAATCCCTGCGGCTGAAGGAGGTAATCCATCTTCATCAGAGTGATACGGGCGCTGTCCAGGCCCGGGCCGAACCATCGGTTCGTCCCGAAATATTCAAGATGCTGAAGGGACTCATCAATATATTCATTGAACATCTTCCATGCTTTCTCTTTCTGAGCTTTTGAAAAATCCTTCACTTCCATCTCTTTTAATCTTTTTGCCCCCATTTCATCAATGAAGATATCATCATAATAATCTCCATTAATGCAGATCTCATACAGGACATCATAGATCTTATAGGGTTCACACAGCTCCAGTTCCGTACTGTATTTAAAATAGAGCTCATCTCCTTTCAATCCAATCTGGCTCAGGAACAGGGCCATAAAATTTATCTCACTGAGCTGACGAAGGAGGACGTTAACCTTCTTTTCAGGAAGTTTCAGAAATGGCGCGTTAACGCTGAATTTATTATCTTTAAGGGAGATATTCACCATAAGCGAGCCGTTGGGAATAGAGAATTCCGTCTGATCTTTATTACCGTATGTTTTTACCAGTTCCGGATCAAGATAATTCAACAGATTGATGATGGCATCTTTATACTTCTTCTTTGAATAACTGTCCTGGGTCTTTTCCCAGTACTTTTCCGTAGAGGCTGTTTCTCTGATTCCCAGCACAGGATCATCATACACCTGAGATTTTTCGATCTTATCCATACTTCACCCTCCTGTAATTGATATGAAAATTATTCTTATAAATTATCTTCCTTAATAGGCTATTTTTCCGGGATCCATGTTCAGAGTACTCGATATATGGTGATACTCTTTTTCTCTTCATAAACAAAATAAATAATAAAAAACGAAATTAAAATATACTATCCTGACATTTGATTTCAACATTTTTATTACTAAAGGGCATCATCCGATAATAATAATAGAGATCCCCTAAAAAATATTTGATATTCCAATATAACTTTGTATAATTGAGCTATACTTATATTATCATGGACCTTTATCAGATGATAAACAAGGAGTTATTATGAAAAAACTATTATTAACCATTATTAGTATATTGATCCTGGTTACATGCAGCTTTTCTGCTACCGAGACCGTCGGGGAGACAAGCGGGCAGTATTTTGACACGATCCATGCAAAGTATTTTCCCACAACACTGAAAGTATACGTGGATGACCTGGGCATAATCTATATCAATACTCCCAAACTGAATAATGCCTCATATTATTTTGAAGGAGAAGAATTCTCCAAGTTTACGAATTTCATTGTCAAGGGTGTGGAATGGGGTGAGACAGCCCGGCAGAGGAGCCTGGCCCTGACAAAAGTGATAGGGAAACTGGAGAAGAAACACAGGAACATGGATGAATTGTTTGATATTTACGCGATCGTTACCTTCTACTCTTCGGAAAAGCCCAAGGGAAGACGTCAGGAGCTGATTTTGGAGATCAAGGGGTTTAAACATTCAAAAGCCTCATCAAAAATATATATCAATCTCATCCGGGCCGGAGAATTACTGGATATACTTCGTAAAGCACCGGCTGTATCAAAGCGGTTCAGACAGGATCAGGAGATAATCAATAAGGAATTCAAGTAATAAATATTTACCATATACAAAGGGACTGTATGTGACTTTGCCCCGAGGAATTTCTACCCTTAGGAATCGTGTTAACGATTCCAAGGACTTTTGTCCTGTGGAATTTCTCCAAGAGAAATTCCACAGGGAAAGAAATTCCCGGCCCCGAGAAAACCAGAGGTTTTCCGGGATTTAGTCCCTGAAATTTTCTGCAAGAAAATTTCTAGGGAGACTCAATCCTTGAAATTGTCCAGAGGACAATTTCTAAGGGTGACAGTAATGGTGTTGCATTGCCGCATATTGTCCCTTATCCTTTTTTAAGGGAGGAGACCAATGTTAGCTTTAACATTTTTATCGGGTATCATTCTTTTTATTCTGGCCTACCGTATATACGGCAGCATCCTCGTAAAAAAATTCGACCTTAAAAAAGAGAACAAGACCCCGTCCTGCACCATGCAGGATAATGTCGATTACTGTCCTACAAAAGCACCTGTCCTTTTAGGACATCACTTCTCCTCCATTGCCGGG
>JAHITG010000499.1 GCA_018817865.1 Spirochaetota bacterium | reverse complement strand
CTTTTTTAATGGCCAGAATGATCACCTTATCCATATCGATCAACTTTTCAGACTCCTGGGATATCAGGATCTTTCGCGCCTCTTTGATGGGAACCTTCTTGGATTTCTGTTTCTTGGGCATCATGTTTGATATCCCGGGTAACATGAAATCCATATCTTCGATATTCATACCCCCCAGAATATCAACCATGGGAAAAGATGTCTCTTTTACGGATATTTCCACATATTTATCTTCCAGTTCTTTTTTTGATAACCGCTCACGTAATTTTTCACGCGTCTTCCCTTTCCTTTCTACCTCCACATCCTTAAGGCTCTTTTCATTATCAGGGACATTCTCACCAAGCTGCTGAATACGCTTTTTCACGGGTTCTTCGACAGGATAGAGGAGATTCAGAAGCCTCTCTTCTGCCAGCTGAACTGCCTTGATCTCAACCGCATCCTGCATCAGCTTTTTTTCCTGGTTAACGGAAATGTTGGTCAGATCCCTGATCATTGCTTCTACATCTCTCCCGACATATCCTATTTCTGTATACTTGGTAGCTTCCACCTTAATAAAAGGAGCTCCTGCCAGGTTGGAAAGGCGTTTGGCGATCTCTGTTTTCCCTACTCCGGTAGGCCCTATCATGATAATATTCTTAGGGGCTACCTCTTCCTTCAGATCATCTGTCAACAATCTTCTTCTTCCTCTGTTCCTGAGTGCAATGGCCACGGCTTTCTTTGCTTCATCCTGACCGATAATATGTTTATCAAGCTCTTTGACTATTTCCCTTGGAGTAGGAATATTAAACCTGGCCTCTTTATCCGATCTTGATCTCTTTACCATATATCTTTAAAGCTCCTCAACAACTAAATTTTCATTTGTATAGATACAGATAGAAGCAGCGATCTTTAATGCTTCTGTAACGATCTGAGTTACCTTCAGGGTTTTATTAAATTTTACTATTGCTTTTGCCGCAGCAACAGCGTACTGACCGCCGGAACCAATACCGACTATACCATCTTCCGGTTCGATCACATCTCCATTACCCGATATGATATACATGCTCTCTTTATCCATGACAATAAGCAATGCTTCCAAACGTCTCAGGATCTTATCCGTACGCCATTCTTTGGCCAGCTCGACAGCCGCACGGGAGAGCCTTCCATTGAACTGCTCTATCTTCCCTTCGAACTTTTCAAAAAGGGTAAAAGCATCTGCTGTTGACCCTGCAAATCCGGCCAGTATCTTATTGTTGTAAAGCCTTCGGACTTTCTTGGCATTACTTTTCATGATCGTATCACCCATGGTCACCTGACCGTCTCCGCCAAGAGCGCAGGCCTTGTTATGCTTTATAGCTAATATCGTTGTTCCTCTAATAGTCATTTGTCAGACTCCTTTTTATAGATCATGAATGCGGATGGCACTCTTTATAGACCTGCTTTAACTTCTGATCTCCAATATGAGTGTAGATCTGCGTTGTAGAGAGGCTCACATGACCTAAAAACTCCTGTACAACACGAAGATCACAACCATGCTCCAGCATATGAGTCGCAAATGAATGCCTGATAACATGCGGGGAGATCTTCTTCTTTAGAGAGGTCCCTTTCACTAAATTATCAAAAATATACCTGACGCCCCTGTCAGTCAGCCGGTTTCCGTGCTGATTCAAAAACAGGGCCTCGTTCATCTTTTTATACTTCTTTAGTATTTGAGTCCGCTCGATTAAATATTTATTCAAAGCATTAATACTTTTTGCACCTAAAGCAACAATTCTTTCCTTATTCCCCTTTCCTTTTACTTTTACAAGACCTGAGGTAAAATCAATATCCGGGGCATTCATGCTGACAAGCTCGGAGACTCTTGCTCCGGTAGAATACAATACTTCGATCAAAGCTCTGTCCCTGATTGCTGAAAAAGAATCACCATTAAGAGACTCGATCATATCGACGAGCTCCTGTTCGAATAAAAATTCGGGCAGGATCTTTTCGGATTTCGGGGAAGCAACATAATCACCCGGATTATTCTCAATTATACCACGGTTATACAAAAATCTGAAAAAAGATTTAATAGCGGCCAGCTTCCTTAAAATACTCTTTTTAGCATACTCCTTTTCCATTAAAGCTGACAAGAAACTCCTGATAACGATATGATCTACTCTGTTTAACAGATCGATCTTCTGCTCTGATAAAAAGCCTGAAAACTGCATAAGATCCTCTCTGTAACTTTTAACGGTCAGATCAGAATAATTTTTTTCAGCGGACAAATACTCAAAAAATTCATGTAAATTTTTTTCAAACATGTACTTTCTGGTCCTCTTCCGATAATTTCCAGTAATCACACTCGGGATTCGAACATTTTTTAATGGTCTGCTTATCTTTCCTTGCGTATATTAAATAATACCGGCATTTCGGACATTTATCTTTTAATGGTTTACTCCATAAAATATAGTTGCAATCTTCTTTGGAACAGACAAAAAACTTCCTCTTGCGTTTGCTTTGACGTCCGATGATCTGGCCATCACAGCCCGGTACCGGGCAATCCGCAATAGGCAGAGGTTTGGCATTTCTGCAGTCAGGGAATCTGCTGCATGCCAGGAAATACCCATATCGGCCCAGCTTCTTCACCATGGGTGCACCGCATTTTTCACCGGTTTCCGGATTTATCTTATCACACACTTCATCCGTGGGAAGGCCCTTTTTGTAATCATCTATCTCTTCTATATTGATCATTGCTTTTTCCACATTTTCCATAAAGGGCGGATAAAAATCTTTCAGCATATCCTTCCACTCGATCTCGGCATCAGCGATCTTATCCAGCTTTTCCTCAATTTCAACCGTAAAATCAATATTCATAATATGGGGGAAATTTTTTACCAGCAGCTTGCTGATCAGCATCCCCAGTTCCGTAGGGATCAGCTGTCTTCCTTCCCGCTGAATATAGTAACGCCATTCGAGTGTAGAAATAATAGGAGCATATGTCGAAGGACGCCCTATTCCGGATTCTTCCAGCACCTTGATGATAGATGCATCGGAATATCTTGCCGGAGGCTGTGTAAAATGCTGTTCTGTCTTCATCTCATGGAATTGAAGTTTCTCATCTTTATCAAGATGCGGTATATTGTTATTCGCCTCTTTACCACTGTAAGAGTATACTCTTGTAAATCCATCAAATTTATATTTTGAGTAATTCAGATGCAGTTCGAAATTTTCATCTTTGTTTATCCCCGTGATCATTACTGTGGTCATCATCAGAAGACCGGGTGTCATCTGAGATGCAAGAAAACGGTTGTAGATCAATGAATAGAGTTTATACTGATCAGGGGTCAGGTTTTCTTTAATGCTCTCAGGGGTCCTTGCCACACTTGTCGGACGGATAGCTTCATGCGCATCCTGGACATTTTTCTTTGACTTATAGACATTAGGTTCTTCCGGCAAGTACTGATCACCGAATTCTTCTTTAATATATTCTCTTACCTGCTGCAAGGCACTATTTCCAATCCGGGTTGAATCTGTCCTCATATAGGTAATAAGACCTGCAGGTCCTTCACCTGTAATATCGATCCCTTCATATAACTGCTGAGCGATCCTCATGGTCCGCTGGGCAGAGTATCCCAACCTGTTTAAGCCATCCTGCTGCAGCTTACTTGTAATATACGGGGGCAAAGGATTCCTCTTCCTCTCTTTTTCAATTATTTCTGCTACATGGAATTTAGAGTCATGCAGTAAACTACTGACCCTGTCAGCTTCTTCTTTATTATTGATCTCGAATTTTTCGCCGTTAATTTTCACGAGATTTGTACTGAATACTTCTTTATCCTTTATAAATTCCACTTCGATGGTCCAGTATTCCTGGGGAACAAAGATACTTATCTCGTCCTCACGATCACAAATGATCTTTAAAGCAACAGACTGCACTCTTCCCGCGGAAAGTCCCGCTTTAACCTTTTTCCATAAAATAGGGCTGATCTTATATCCTACCAGGCGGTCCAGTATCCTTCTGGCCTGCTGGGAATTAACTTTATTCATATCGATCTCGACAGGATGATCCACTGATTCCCTGATCGCATCCTTTGTGATCTCATTGAAAATGATCCTTTTAATATCAGGATTCACCTCTTTTAAAGCATTTGCCAGATGCCATGATATTGCTTCTCCTTCTCTATCAGGGTCAGCAGCAAGAAGAACGCTCTTTGCAGCACCTGCTTTCTTTTTCAGCTCTTTCAGGATACTCGCCCGGCCTTTTATGATCTTATATTCCGGCTGAAAATTATTATCAACATCAACTGCCAGCCTGGATTTAGGAAGGTCTATCAGATGCCCTTTTGACGAATCTACTATAAAGTTACTGCCAAGGTATTTGTTAATTGTCTTGGCTTTGGCAGGAGATTCAACGATCACCAGAATCTTCTTCTTTTTTATTT
>JAHITG010000498.1 GCA_018817865.1 Spirochaetota bacterium | reverse complement strand
GAATAAATTAATACTCGGGGGTCAGACCTTGAAATGTGAAAGTTGCTCTGCAACTTTCACATTTCAAGGTCTGACCCCAATTTCATATATTCTCAAGGTTTGACCCCCGAGTTTTTATTTTTTCAAGGGCTGACCATATATTTATTTAATAATGATCTCAAATGAAAAGTAATTATATTTGTTTCTTCTTTACTTCATCTTCTCTTTTATCTGTTTAATCTTAATATTTATGCGTTTCTGAAGCTCCTGATTTCCTGTTTCAATCTTTTGCCATAACTCAACAGCACCTTTAAAATCATCTTTATAAAAACTATCCAATCCAAAATAATACAGCTCTTCAACCTTTATTCTCTCAGATCTGGGTAACTCATTTATCATCTCCTGGATACTTTTTTTCTCTTTCTTTTCCATTAGAATAATATCAACTCTTCTGTTCATTTGACGGCCTTCTAATGTATCATTACTCCTTATAGGATTCCGTTCCCCCAGGCTGATCGCGATCAGACGCGTTTTTTCAAGGCCATGATTAGCCAAATAGTGATATATAGAATATGCTCTTTTTCTTGAAAGTTTAAAATTATAAGTATCATTACCCCTGTCATCGGTATTTCCTTCTATTCTTACAAGATAGTTGGGAAGATTTTTTATAATTGCTATAACTTTATTCAGTATTTCATTAGCTCTATATGATAACTCGTGGCTGTTATAATCAAACAATAGATCAGTCTGAATTCCCACTTCTAATCCTCTCTTGCTTTTCTTGAACAAATCCTTTTCACCTTTTTCCTTGATTCTATAATTTTTATTTTCAAAATTCATAGAAAAACCAATTCTATGTGTTCCTCCTAAATTACCATAAAAACTCAAAGCATAATCCAACTGCATGTTCCTATATTGTAATCCGATCCCAATTTTAAAGCCATCATCATTTCCATTAAATTGATACCCGGTCCTTAAAAAGATCATATTCTTCAATTTATATTCAATTCCTCCCCCTGAAATAAATTCAGACTCAATACCTTTTTTCACTTTTCCTGTTATTAATATTTTATCTCTTGGATAAATAAGCAGCTTTTTTATCCTTAAAGTATAATGACCGCCAAGCTCGATATCCAGAGGCTGATCAAACTCAGACCGATCCAGTTTAACCGGCATTCCGATATTACGAAACACCAGTCCAATCCCCCATATAGGATTTTTATATAAAAAACCAAGATCTGTGCTAAAGAACAATCCGCCTGTATTATCCAGTCCTTCCACTATGCCTTTTACATTAATACCGACCCCAATTTCTTCATTGATCTTAAAGGAATAATTTAATAAAAGACAATAATTCTCTACATTAATTGAACCAGGCATCAAGATATAATTTCCGGATGAATCAATATCTGTCCTATTAATATCATTATAGAAGAGACTTATTATGCCTATACCAAATGTTCCCCATTTTCTGAACTGAAAAGTACTGAAAAAAGACCCATAATTTAATGATTCAAAATACCTTGCGTAAGAAATAGAAAAATTAGCTGTTTTAAATAAGGGAAGCACAGGTAATCCTGAAAGAGAAGTATCTGAAGCAGATATACTTTTATTATGCTTATAAGTATCAGGTGAGTAAACAAATGGATATGGTTTTAAGATATAAAATGAAGGCAAAACCGGATTATAATATAGGGAATAAGCCTCTGAGCCCACAGTTAAATAACTGTTCCCAAGAGCATGTGCTGCCGGGGAGGGGGAAATATTAAGGAACTGAAAGATCGAATCAGCCTCGTCTGCTTTAATTAGTGTAGAAACAAACAGATTACATGTACAAATAACAAGAATAAATAATATGCATTTATAGAAACAGGTAAGCCATTTGTTATTTATTGAATATTTAAAAACCATAATCCTTTAAATCCATTACTTTATCTTATGACAACTAATTTTAAATATTTTTCATTTCCTTTTTGATCTTTTAAATGACATATATAAACTCCATTTTTTAAGGGACTGCCATTTCTGTTTTTAACATCCCATTTGTATCGTCCTGCCAGTGAAAAAGTCTTTATGCTCACCACCTCCCCTCCTGCGATGGAATATACATTTAATTCAAATTGCTGCGGTAAATTAAAAAATGTTACATACTGGATATTATTTTTATTAGGCCTGAATGGATTAGGCGCCATCACTACATCATTGATACTATCCCTGTAGCCGTCATCATACTGCAGGCTGATGAAATTAACTTTTGGTGTACTGTCATGACTAAAAGAAAGTAATGTTATTCTTACTTTTAATTCGTCTCTTCCTTCTTTTGTACATTGTATATTCTGTAAAGTCACATCGTTAAAAGGGAGCCAGTCACTCCAGCCATTACCCTGATCCAAAGAATAAGCAAATTCATAATCTATACTGCCCCCATTTAATGTATGGGCTTTGGTAAATGATATATATTTTAATACAGACAGCGGTAAAAATTTAATAGTGATCTCCTGAGAATTTGTAATATATCCGCTGCGAAAGACACAACCTGCACTTGTAGGGCCAGAATACATTCCACCTGCATAAACTCGTCCATCATCAGCTTCCATAAGTGCACGAGAGATGTATCCATTAAAATTTGTTGAATTATATATTAATTGAGGTAATTT
>JAHITG010000497.1 GCA_018817865.1 Spirochaetota bacterium | reverse complement strand
TTGATGATCGTGATGGGATAGATCCGGGCCTGTTTATCGAACAGGACAGAGAGGGTACTGATGACATATAAGATACCTCCGTACTTCTCCTCTGTATGGCCCTTCTTTATATAGGAGTCCAGCATCACGTTTCCAATCACACTGATCTTGACCGGGCCGTTAGAACAGATCGGGCCTGTCTCTGTTTTACTCTCTTTCAATTCATCATTCAAAACAATAAAAATATATATAATTAATATATTATTTCTAACAATTTTTTATTTTTATGTCATTGATTCTTTTTAAGGAACTCCCGGGGGTCCAGCCAGATACGGTCTATATCTTTTGAAAATTCATACCCTTTTAACCAGAAGAGGTATCTGTTCAGGTCTTCAGTATTCTTCTCCTCTCCCGCCGTAATGATCATCCCGCTCTCCAGTACCATTTCAACGCCTTTCTCCGTAAAACGGTATTCCTTCACCATCTGTTTTTTATTATCATGCATAACAGAAATATTCTGAGCATAATTATGTTTTGACTTGAGCCAGGGCCCTTTACTGATCCCGAAATGGAGATGAGCCCCGTATCCGCCGTTCTCCACGGAATAGGAGAGCCCGATGGTACCTATCTTCTCTCCCTTTTTTACAATGTCGCCGGGTACAATATAGATCTCCTGTGAAAGATGGCCGTAAATACTGCTGATATATCCGCCGTCCTTCATCCGGTGTTCAATGACCATTAAAAAACCCCAATCAGGAGAATGATGCACGAGCCGGACGATCCCCTTCCCTATGGCAAACACAGAAGAACCTTCTCTGAACCATCCGCAGTCATCCCCCGTATGCTTTATACTCTCGCCCGCTCCAAAGGAGATCCTGGGTCCTTTAAAGATAAAATCCTCATCATACCTGATAACAGGAGCAGTAAAGGAATCCGCTATCGGCAGATCAGCAGACGGTAAGAACAGCCGTGTAAATCTCTCTTCATATCCTTCGATCTTTTTTGTATCCCTGAAGTACTCTGCCTCTTTTAAACGGTCGCTGTTTATTCCATAATTGAAATCAGGAAAAGTCCTCGGCACCTTGTTCCTTGTATTGGAGATCTCCGTCAGGGTCGAAACAGCCATCTCTTTTAAAAATTGATTGGTGGAGCTTAAGAAAGGCATTAATATCCTTTTATCAACATTGCCGTAAAAACGCAGGGCATAGATAGATTTATATCGGACATAAAAGTCCTCATGCTGAAGCAGGCTGATAAATACATCTTTCAGCGCATCCTCCCTATACCGGATGAGATTCTCTATCCCGATATAGCCGTATTCTTTAATTATTCTTTCCCTGTATTCCTGCTTTTCGGATTGACCGGCGTTCTTTAATTGCAATACCAGGGAGTCTATCAATTTCTGCCTTTCCAGGAAAAGCTTACCCCCGCACAAACCGATATTCCCGGCCTCGACCATCAGAGGGAACAGGAATGATAATATAATAATTTTGATCATAACTAAAAATATAATTATTCGTTTTTTTGTCAATATTATATTTTAACTAAAGTATATTTACTTATAAATCTTCACTCCAATTAATGTATATAAGTATATATATCTTCTTTCCATGTAGGGACAAGGCATGCCTTGTCCCTACATGTTTTAGTATATTATTATACTAAATCTTTCTATATCTTAAAATATTTGATTTTGTGTTTTAAATGAATATTATAACTTCCATGGAACTGGAAACATTTAAATTCATGATTGCAGTGGAAATTTTCCTGCTCTCTCCTGATGAAAAAGAAGTCCTCCTCATCCATCGAAGCAAGGATAAAGAGTACCTTCCGGACTATTATGCCGGTGTGGGCGGTAAAATGGATATACCCTCCCTGGAGACCCCACTTCAGGCAGCATTCCGGGAAGTTAAAGAGGAAGCTTTTTATGAAGAAGACCAGATCGAAAATTTTAAGCTGAACGGTGTAATAACGGTCCGGGACCGGTACGGGAAATGGCTCGTCTTTGAATTTGTAGGCAAAGCTCGCTCTAAACATTTTAATGAAGCAAAAAAGATCGATGAAGGCGTTCTGGAATGGGTTTCGATCGATAAGCTGGGATCATTGAACCTGATACAGGACCTGCGCAACGGGATCCTTGAGAAGATCCTCAATACGGAAAAATTCCTCTGGCTCCAGTCCCTTTATGATAAAGATGATATACTTACAGATTTTAAAATAGAGACCTGATCCCTGCTTTTTGAAAATATCAGGCTTTATAAAAGGTCTCCCCCTTCAAAATGATCCTTTTTATCTTCTTCTCCTGTTCAAGCTCCCTTAATATCTTATTCACAAAAGGTACCTGTAACCCCAGGAAGAGGGAAATATGCCGTATGGTCTCAGGCCTTCTCTTGATCAGAGAGATGACTGATCTTTTAACATCCTTTTGATCCGCTAAAGCAGGAGCATCTTTTATTTCAAAAGGCTTTATGATCTCCGCATGGATATCATTATCCCTGAACCTTTCATAGATCAACCGTAACCCCTCAATATCCTCTGACATTGCAGTCGGTTCAGCCGGGGGCCTGTCGATCGTATTCAGCTGTACCTTGTCAGGCCTGATCGTTCGAATAGTTTTGATCAGTCCGTCAACAGCTTCATCCGAGTCATTGACCCCTTTCACAAAAAAGACCTCAAGCCATATCTTCCCTTTATACTCTTTCCGGAACTGGATCAACCCGTCTATTATCGTTCCAGGGTCCAGCCCCTTCGCAGGCCTGTCTATCTTTTTAAAGACCTCCGGAGAGACCGCGTCAAGGGATGGTATGACAAGGTCAGCATGTTGAAGGTCCTTCCTCACCTCTTTCAAATGCAGGAGGGTCCCGTTCGTAAGGACCGCTACGGGTATATCTGATATCTTTTTTATTTCATTGATGAGGGTCCCTATTTCGGAATTAAGGGTAGGCTCCCCTGATCCGCCCAGGGTGATATAATCCAGCTTTTCGGCCTTCACTAACACCTGTTTCACTTCATCCAGGATATGGGATGCTTTAATATAGGGTTTTCTTTCAGTTGTCTTTTTCGTTGTTCTGCCGCATTCACAGTAGATACAGTCCAGGGTGCAGGTCTTGAAAGGAATAAGGTCCAGCCCGAGCGATATTCCCAGCCTTCTGGAGAGGACCGGTCCGAAAACATACTTCACAATTCACATCCTTGGGAAATCAATCATTCTTCAAATTCAAAATCGTCTTCTTCGTCTTTTACTTCTTTCTTATCTTTTATGGCTTTTTTTGCGTCATCCTTCTTGTTCTTGCCGGAGGGTTTATCTTCAAAATCAAACTCCTCTTCCTCTTCAGCAGAAGGAGCTTCATCCACCGGCTTCTCGATCTTACCGAATTTATATGTTAACCCTATCCTGTGGGTCGTTCCCAGGTCACCGAAATTGACAAGTGCATAATCCACTTCCACCTGGAATATCCTAAGTCCTGCTCCGGCTGTGATACCGGAAGCAGCTCCCAGGTCCTGCGGCATCTTCAAACCAAACCGCAAAGAAGCATCCAATCCGCCCGGAAGGTTATACCACCACATCTCTGTTCCATAGCGGACACCCACATCAGCATCGGTAGGGACGAGAAGGTCCAGGGTCAGGTTGATATCCTTTAATTTTGCCAGGGCACTCGGGAACCTGATCTTATAAGCCAGGCCTGCCCTTATGTTCATGGGAAGATCATTCTTTTCCTGGTCAAACTGCGGGCCCATGCCCACATTCTGGGCCACAATACCGATATAAAGGGGCTGTGTCAGGTCTTTTTTAAAGAGAGCCCCCAGGGGAATACCGTAAATAAGCCCTATGTCCCCGGCAAAAGCCGTGCCTGAATATTCATCGGTCAGTTTTTCAGAGACATATTTTATCGTTAATCCCGCATGCAGGTCCTTGGCAACCATCAGTCCGTAACTCAGAGAAAGCATCATATCGGATGGCGCCACGGTCCCTGTCAAAGTACCGTCAATATAATTATCAATGTCACCATAGCTGAAGGTCGAGACATTCAGTCCCAGGTTTCCAAACCCGAAGAGCCCGGCAAACTGGAGGTTCATGTATGTCATCTCTTCGAA
>JAHITG010000496.1 GCA_018817865.1 Spirochaetota bacterium | reverse complement strand
TCGATCTTAAAACTGGATGAGCTTCTGGACAGGATCATGACCAGTACCATTGAGCTGGTGGGAGCTGAAAGGGGAGCCCTCTATCTTTATCCTGAAAAGGAAGAGGGAAGTGTCCGAGTCCCGGAGCTGGAGCTGAAGGTAGTGCATGATGTAAAGAAGAGCACGAACACCGACACCTTTCATGTAAGTAAGAGAATATTAAAGAATATAGAAGAAGAGAAGAAACCCCTGATCATATCAGATGCTGGTGGAGATAAAGAACTGAAGACCAGTGCCTCTGTTGTGCGCACGGGATTAAAATCGGTGCTCTGCGCTCCTATCATGATCAAGGGAGAGATGCTGGGAGTGATCTATCTGGACAGCCGTCTGGTAAGCGGGCTATTCAAGGAAGAGGATCTGCAGGTCTTGGAGCTTCTGGCCAGCCAGTCCGCTGTCTCCATTCAGAATGCACGGCTCTATCAGAAGACGATCGACCTGTACAAACAGCTGATCCAGAAGGAGAGGCTGGAGCAGGACCTTCAGATCGCCGGGGAGATCCAGAAATATTTTCTGCCCCGCAGTATTGAGGGGATCGAGGAGCTGAAGATCGATACTCACTACAAGCCGGCGGAATTCGTGGGAGGGGACTATTATGATATCGTAAAGATCAGGAAGAAGAAGTACGGGATCATCATAGTGGATATATCGGGCCACGGGTCATCGGCCGCTATTGTCATGTCGGTTATCTCATCGATCTTTCACAGCGTGGTGGATAAGGTGAAGGACACGGCCGAGCTGATCAGTATTTTAAGTGAGCGTCTGCATGAGAGGCTGGAAGGAGAGAAGTATGCGACCGGGATCTTTATTATCTATGATGAACAGAAAGATCAGTTTGAATTTACAAATGCCGGACATAACAACATCCTGCTGTATAACAGGGCTAAAGGGAAGGTGGAGGAGATCCCGGGGGGACATGGAGTGCCGATCGGGGTTTTTGAGAATTCAAAATACAAAACCGGAAAATTCAAAATGAAGAAGGGGGACATTATTCTTCTGCAGACGGATGGTGTCTATGAGACGAAGAATGAGAAGGGGAAGCTACTGGAACTGGAGCGTGTCAGAGAGATGCTGGGCAGGTACAGCAATATGGAGCCGGAAGGGATCAACAAAAGTATTCTGGATGAAGTGGACAGATTTCGGGGAAAAGGTAAACAGGATGATGATATCACCCTGATCACCATAAAGAAGGTGAAATAAAAGGGATAAAAATTTATAAGTAGGCTATCCCTTATTAAGGTTCAATGATGTTAAAATATTTATTTTTCACCGGATACGGATTTTTTATCACTTCTCTGTTCCTGCCTGTAATAGATTTTAATCTGATAACTTCTAATACCTGGAATGGATTTACAATGCTCTTTCTCACACCGGTCTTTGCCATAACTCTTTTAATGGATTTAGGAGGAGAAAATATTTATCCGGTGGAAGCTCTTCTGCTTCTTCTTGTTTCTATAGGGAACATTGCATTAGTTGCTTCACCTTTCCTCTTTTTTTCAAAATATAATAAATATTTATCTCCTATTTTATTTTTCTTGTTTTTGTGTGCAATCCTAATATCTTTAATATTCAAAGGGAGATTCTATAGCGGTCATTATTTTTGGCTGTTATCTATAATTATAACAGGCATTGCCAGCTTTATTAAAAAAAGAAGGAATACTTCATAGGAATGGGTGATAAATAAAAATTCAGATCATTGGAATCATTGGAAGAAGGGGTTGATCATAGGATCAGACTGTTTTTTCAATGATAGTAGCCGTCTTCAGGTTATTCTGGCCTATACCATGCTTATAAGCATACTTCAGATACGGGACCTGCTTCTCCGTTTGATCAAAGAGCTTTTTAGCGGCATAAACATCGGCAAGAAGCTGGTCTTCGCTGGCAATGATCATGTCTTTCTTCTGAACATACTCCAGGCTGCCTCCGGTAGGTCCGTTTTCCGTCATGATATAGGTGGCATCGATTATATTCAGCGTGGGTTTCATGATACTGGCATAATCAGCGATGGCATTATGCAGGTCAAAATGCCATGTCCTTCTCTGATCACCTGTGGATCCCATCCAGTTCTTCATGGACAGTGTCAGTTCGGCGGATCCGTGATGCTTGGCAACCGGCATATTGATCACTTTATCAGCTTCAAGTATATGTTTATTGACAAGGGTCTCTTTCAGGTGTTTTCCTCCGGGAATGGAGACCTTCTTGTACAGTTTGTCCGAGACGTTGTTCACGTAGATCACATCAGCCCCGGCTTTTTCAGCCGCCTTCTTTATTCCGCTCAGTTTATAGGACTGGTAAGGATTGTTGCAGGTGCGGTCAAAGACCAGGACCTTCTTTGCCCCGGCTTTTTTACAGAGTCTGATCATTTCAGCCACGATCTCCGGGTTTGTATTGGCTGCCATCTCGGGAGGCCTGCTCCAAGCAATATTAGGTTTGATAACGACAGTGTCACCTTTCTTTATGAATTTTTTTATACCGCCTAAAAGTGAAATGGCGGTCTGGAGACATTTTTTATGATCGGTCCCTTTTACAGCTGAAAGTATGGAGCCTTTTGCAGCCAGAAGGTTCTTTAGTTTCAGTCCGGGAAAAAGCATAATGCTTAAAATAAATGAACTGCTGTATTGAAATAATTTTTTAATAAAATCCCGTCTTTTCATAAAGAGATCCTCCTTTTTAAAAGAGATGATGATAACATAATCATTTTTTCTATAATATCCAGCATTTTTTAATAATTCTTTATTAATAAAATATTTAAAACTAAAGGATCTTTAATATTTTTTCAGTACTTCTCTTAAGTTTTTATCTTCAGGAGAATGCTTTAATCCTTCAGCCCATGTTTTTTTAGCCTCCTCATTTTTACCCAGGATCAGATAACAGCCTCCCAGATTATAATAGGCGATAGCATAATCTGTTTTAAGAAAAATAGCCTTTTTATAATAGGTGATGGCTTGACTGTATTGCTTCATATAAAAATAACAGTCCCCGATATTACTGTTGAGCATTGGAGTTTCCGCTGTCTCCTGCAGCAGCTGTACATATGTTTGTAATGCACCGTTATAATCACCTTTTTTGTATTGCTCTTCTGCTTTATGGAATAATTGTATTCCCACATTAGTTGTCTCTTTTAACATTTTTCTGATCTTTACCAGTAACCCTTGTGCAAAGGCGGTGTTTGGCTGGAGCTTATAGGCTTTATTATACGCTATAAGTGCTTCTTTTTTTTTATCTCTTTTCAGATATATATTTCCACACCCCGTATAAGCATAAATATTGTTTGGAGAAGTTCCCACAATATTGTTCAGAAAGATGGAGTATTGATAGAAATACAGGGCTCTGGTATCCTGATCGGCTTTTAAGAGTTTGTCTGCATATTCAAAGAAGGTAAAACCTGCGGACTGCAGTACATGTTTTATCTGCGTGTCTCTGTACCTGCCGGATAAGATCTTTTCTTTTGGTTCGTTGAACTGCTTAATAAATCGGGAGAACTCTTCTTCCAGGTTTTGATATCCATAATAAGGTCCGGAAACATCCACAGGTCCATCCTTTTTATATACTATTCCCGATGCGATAAGATCTTCTTTAACCGGGATGAATTTTTCAAATTGTCTGCTGGTGAAATAGATACTTTTAAAAGGGTTGCTTCGCAGAATACTCTGAAAAAAGATCTTCCTTATTTCGGTTTTATTATATCCTCCCTGCAAAGCTTTCAGGTCGATCCGTAATTCAGGATAATTTCTTAAGAGCTGATCTATATACCATGTTTCCGAAAGAAGGACAAGGTTTATGACCATAACATCGTTTCTGAGATAATGGAGGGTCTGCAGGTCCCAGAGGGGAAATGTTTCATTATCCTTAAGTGTAAAAAGGATGGCTTTTAAAGGAAGATTCTGCAAGATATTCCTTCCATGATCCTTTGCATACATGGATCTGCTTTTATTCTGGGTCTTGAAATTCAGAATTAAAAGAGTGATAAATAGAACCGGGAAAATATAATAAGCTCTTTTTTTAATAAGGCTGTACGATCCGTAAAAAAGCAGAAAGTAGAAACTGATCCACCCCGGGATAAAGAAGACCTTTAGAGTAAACATCTTATCCAAGGGAGTATTGGTAATAAAGACAATAAAAAATGTATTCAGGAAGAATATTAAAATGAAGAAGAGTTTTAAAATTTTATCCTTTATTTTACTGAATCCGCGGTACAAGAGGAAAAAGATAACTCCCAGCACTGGAATAACGATAAAAGAGGTGAGGGAGATCTGTGGTTTGATGAATTTCAGGAATTCATACAGGGGATTAATACTTGAGAATTCTTTCAGCATGGTCTTTAAATTGATCAGCCCTTTTCCTACGTCACCGTATTGGGACCTTGTAATAACAGCAAAGAAATTCCTGACATTTACAGGATCTCCCCAATTCAAGATGGGGTGACTGCCGGCTCTAACAGGAAGATAGGTATATATGGAAATTCCCAACAGGAAGAGCAGTATAAATCGGATATAATTATTAATATTCAATTTTTTCCATTCTTTTTTTATTATAAAGAAAAAGCCATAGATCAAAAGGTTTATTATCGCACTCTGGTGGTTCCCCAGGCTGATGCCGGTCAGATAAATGAAAAAGGAGTGATATTCTTTTTTCCCTTCCATAAATATCATGACGATCAGAAAGAGTCCTGATAATGTCAGAAAGAGATTCAATGAATAGACCTCCGCAATTACGGACTGTGACCATAAGGTAGAAGAGAGGGAAAAGAAGAGTGTAATAAAGAATGAAAGGAAGACCGCTTTTTTTTCTTTTATTATTCGAAACACCTTTAAAAGGAGCAGAAAAAGAATGAGAGCACTTAAGGATGAGAAGAATGCGGACATGATGTTGATCCCGGTCTCTATGGAGCCGAATGGCAGGAACGAGAATAATTTTGCACAAAGGTTGTAGAGCGGATACCCCGGCGGATGGGAAACAGAGAGTGAAAAGCTGCTGGTAATAAATTCTCCGCTATCCTCAAAATTGACCGTATGGGATAATGTGCTGAGGAAGAGAATAAAGCAGAGGAAAAATATAAGAATGAACCATTTTAGATCTTTTGTACCCATTTTATTTTATACTGAAATTTTATTTTTTTTCTTTTTACAGGAATGATCGATCTGATCAGACCAAAAAGGAATCCTGTTCCGTAAAAAGTATGGATCACGAAATAGAGCAGGGGCAGCAGTAACAGTGTCGTCATCCTGCCGGATGTATATGTCTTTAACAAAGAGGCCATGATAATAATAAAACTGTAGATAAGGCCGGGAATAAAAAGAGGCCTGAATGAAATGAAAAGAAGGGATATAATATATAAATTAAAGCCGAGTGATATCAAGGGAAAGAGTGTAATATCAGATGGATGGATAGATACCTCTTCTCCTCTTCCTCTTCCATAAGTAAATATCTGCCTGATAAAAGCAGATAAGTTTTTCCTGTGTCCTCTGTAAACCACAAGTTCCGGATGATAAAAGATCGGTTTTCCGGTTTTTTTTATCCTGTTCAGGAATTCGTTCTCTTCATTAGGATAAAGCTTGGGATTAAAGCCTTTCATTTTTAAAAATAATTTTTTATTTACTGCCATGTTGCAAAGGATCAATTCCGATTCATCGCTTTGGCGTGGTTCTCCTGTCCGGGTATACCGGCTTCTTGAAAAAGCACTCCCGATGAAACTGCCCAATGCCAGGGATGCTGTTTTCTGGAATGAGGAATCTTTTTCACCTGCCAGGGAAGGGCCTCCCATCACTTCAGTTCTATTCTCCTGCATGAATTGGTTGATCAGAGCCAGGTTGTTTTTTCCCGGAACAGAATCATTGTCGAGAAAATAGAGGATATCCCCTTTTGCTTTTAATGCTGCCAGGTTGCGTTGGCGGGCAGGATGATTGCCGAAGACCAGAATGAGCTCGACCTTTGAAGGATTATAGCTGAGCTTTTTAATAGCTTTCAGAGTTTTTGAATAATCAGCATCTTTTGCAACCGGAATGATGATCGTGAATTTTTGTTTTT
>JAHITG010000495.1 GCA_018817865.1 Spirochaetota bacterium | reverse complement strand
TATTCCTTTTCTGTTTATTATCATCATCCGTTCCGGTGAATTAATAAACAGACTCTGGTATAGATCTTTCTCTTTCCAGAGTTCCTGGATTTTCCCCTTTAATATTTTATTTTCTCTTATTAACTCTTCTCTGGATCTTTTTTCCATTGCACACCTCCAATAAAATGGAGTACTGCATTTTCAGCTTAATAACATATGATTATGTTTCCATTATACATGATGATTATTTTAAATCAACTATATTATTTGAATTCATGAATAAATTATTTTACTGATATGTAAAAAATATCGGATTATTATTATCTTTAAGGGAGATGGTTGCTATTATAAAAATATTAAATTTGATCTTGAAAATGAGAAGGATCCTGACAGGGCATGGCCTTAATAGGCTGTCCCTGTTAGGATTTTATTACCTTATTTTTTAATGAGCGATCTTAAGTTTTCCAGATTATCGTTTGCGATAGCAGTGAGTGAGATGCCTGCCGGTACTGTCTTCATACTGACAGCTGTTCCGAAATCAGGTTCTCTTATAATATTAAAGGAGCCATCCGTGATCATGATCTTGTCCGTAGGAGTGGAACTGGTTATATTTGTCATCTCTAAAGTAAATGATCCTTTTATTCTTTTACCAACACCGCCTATTGAATTGATCGTTATTAAACAGACATTATTGGAGTTCAGGTTGATATAATATACTTCGTTTGTGCTTACTACATAAAGAGCCCAGGCACCGTCTGTTTCTGTAAAGGTACCGGTTGTCTTACCCGGCGTATTCAGATACAGGATCGGTTTATAAGTAGAATTGTTATCCCATCCGCCAAGTACTGTTTCACTGTAGCTCAGGTCATAAAATCCGCCGCATCTTACTGAATTGTCAACCTGTACGCCATCCATTTTGTATAAAAATGATGTGGGTTCAGGAACTGCAGCCGGCGGTGCAGGATCCACTGCTGCGGGAACAGGTGAAAGAGGATTGTCATCCTTGCTGTCCTGTGAACAGCCTGTGATCAGGAAAGATATTGATAATATTAATATCATTCCAAAAATAGATCTTGTTTTTTTCATTTTAAATTACCTCCATTTGGTTTAATAAATATTTTTTTATTATCCGGATAGAAAAATATTATTTTTGATTTTTACAAATGAAGAAAGAATTTCCCTTTTCTGGTAATTAAGACGACGCGTCTGATCAAAGTGGCCAAAAAAATTACCACAGAGGACTCAGTGTAAAAAAGTGAGAACGCAGAGATAAGAATGTAGCAAGCCCCTTTAGGGGCGCCTTGGGAAATCTTAAAGGTGGTTCCTTTTGATATTTTTTTTGCCACAGAATGACACAGAATTTCGCGGAAATTTATAAAATTATTAAATAGTTTTTACTTTAATTTTTCCGTGTTATTTTGTGAGAATCCGTGGCTAATTTTTTTAATTTTTTACTTGATTTTTTAAAAATATTGGTTATTTTGGTTATGTAAAAGATTTTCGTAACTCGAAAATATTGTGGAGGTTTCGCCTTATATGAAGAAGATGGATGTGACTTTAAAGGATAATGCACTCTGTATTAACAACAAGCCGGATTTTATATATTCCGGGGAGATACATTATTTCAGGATCAAGAAGAAGGACTGGCCGGACAGGATAAAGAAAGCAAAAAAAGCCAACCTGAATACGATCTCAAGTTACATTCCCTGGCGGTGGCATGTTCCAAAAGAGAATAAATTTGATTTTAACGGAAAGACTTTTCCGGAGCGGGACCTGATCTCTTTTCTGGAACTGATGAAGAAAGAGAAGATATACTTTATCGCCCGTATCGGTCCTGTCTCAAATGGAGAGATGATCGAGGACGGCCTTCCTGAATGGCTCTTTTCATCCTATCCGGGAATACGGCTTAAAAATTATGCAGGTCGTACCAATCCGTACTCTTCCCTGATCGATTACCATCATCCTGATTATCACACTCAGATACAGAAATGGTATTCAAAGCTGATCCCTGTTCTAACGGATTATCTGGCTGTTAATGGCGGGCCGATCATACTCATCCAGCTGGATAATGAGATCTCCATGCTGAACTGGCTGACCAAATCACCCACTTATTCTTTCTTTAGTAACTCTCTATTCCAGAAGTATCTTAAAGAAAAATACCACGATATTACAAATTTCAACAAGGCTTTCCGTACACAGTACAGCTCTTTTCAGGAAGTCAAACAGCCTGACGGGAACTTTGACCCGCAAAAAGGAGACTTCATTTATGAATGGACGGATTATTACAGGGAGTTTTATGCTCTCTATTACAAGAAATTATATAGTTATATGAAGGAATATAGTATCGATCTGCCGGTGATCGCTAACATTCCCCAGATCTATGATTATGATGTGAAGGGCAGGGGCAACATGGGTATCATGACCACCAGCATGTTCAAGAATTTCGGAAAGCATGTCCCTGATGTTATATTCGGCGGGGCATACCAGTACCGCAGGCTTGACTATGAGAACTTTACCGATATCACAGCCATGACCGAAGTGGTACGGATGATAACACCGCCTGAAAATCCCATGATCTGTGCCGAAATGCAGACAGGCATCATGTTTGACAGGCCGGTACTGTATCCCAGTGATGTGGCTTTAAATATCAAGACATCCCTTGCAACAGGTTTGAACGGGATCAACGGGTATATGTTTGCCGGGGGACAGAATTTCGAGAACATGGGCGGGTTCGGGAATTATCACAACTGGCAGGCTGCAATAGGTGCTGACGGTAGTCTGGCAGATCATTATTATGCGGTTAAAGAAGCAGGAGAGGTCATTAAAGCTTCAGCTTCCCTTATTGCCCGATCAAAGAGCGTTGCCGAGATCAACATCGGGCTGTACCTTCCCTATTACCAGACAGAATACTTAAAGGGTGAGTTTCCCGAGCATCTCATGTCCAAGCGGGACCAGAAGTTCTTTGACGGACTTCTTCGGCTGATACGCCTGGCGGGATATAACTACAGGTTTATTGATCTAAAAGCCATAGATAAAAAGAAGATTGAAAAATTGGATAACCTCTGGGTCTTCAGCCTGGAATTCATGGATAAAGCCACGCAGGATAAGATCGCTGATTACAGTACTATGGGAAGACAGCTTCTCTTTTATCCGACTGTTCCTGAGTATGATCTCTCTTTTAAAAAGTGTACCATATTAAAGGACCAATTGAAGATCAAGAAGGTCATCCACAAGCAGGTCGGTGCCAATCGTGTAAAGAAACATAAAGATGATTTCCTCTATTACGGCGGGGATGAGCTCTATGCTTTTGAGACTTCTACCTCTAAGGATATGGTGCCTCTCTATTATTCAGAGGATAATAAATTAACTTCGTTTAAAATAAAGAGAGGCCAATCATCGATCATTGTATGCGGTTTTGATTTGACGCATAAGTTTGATTTTCAGATCGATTTTATTGAATCATTTGCAAAAGAGTGTCACATAAAGAAAGAGATCAAGAATGCAAACCGAAGGGTCAGCACCATACTGCGAAGGGGCGAAGAAGCCGATCTCCTCTTTACTGCCAATTATACGGAGATGAAGCAGTCTGCAAAGATCAATCTCTTAAAGAAGAAATTCCCTGTTGATCTTAACTTGACTCTTTCCGGGCGTACTGGTTATCTGTTCATGGTCAACTATAAACTTGCGGATGATCTGACTCTCTCTTTTGTTACAGCAGAGATCGTAAAGGTGTCAAAAGATAAAAAGAGCATCCGTATCAAACTAAAATCTCCGGGTCAGGATGTTGAGCTTTGTTATAAGGGGAAAGCTGTTCTTAAAACCAAAGAGAAGTTCAAGCTCATGAAGACAACAAAGGATATGAAGCATTACAGGATTACTCCTGCATCGGATTATTTCGAGATCCAATTTGATCAAAAATGATTACTAGGTTATAAAAAGGTAGCCGCAGGCTTCACCCTTCGGGCACAAGTAGCCTGCGCGTGTAGTCCCTAGGTTTTGAGCCCTAATTATTTTTTTATTGTAGGGACAAGGCATGCCTTGTCCCTTTTTATCTTCACACACCCCATCCATCAGGTTCTCGGTTTCCTCATTTTCGAAGGGCATCCTGCCCTTCTCCGAGGGGAGTCTCTATTTTGCCATCCATGGCAAAATAGAGACTCCAACCCGGAAACCGTCAAACCTGATTTCTGGTATGTTAAAATCCTATATCATATTCCTTTTTAGGATTAGGCGGCTCAAGAAGTTGTTTGATAGCTTCAAAAACAATTTGAAAGTGTTTGTCATATTTTTTTTCTAATTCATCTATTTTTTTCTTAAGATCTTTATTTGAAAGTATAAGTCTTCCTAGTTTGCTAAAGGTACGCATTATTTGGATGTTAACTTGAATAGAACGCTTACTATTTAATACTGATGATAGCATAGCTATACCAAGTTCAGTAAAAGCCATTGGAAGATATTTAGGATGTTGGCCTCGACCGGTCTTTAAGGTGCCAAATTGGCACCTTAAAGATAGAAATTCATTTTCACTTAATATAAACATAAAATCTTTTGGAAATCTTTCGATATGCCTTTTTACTGTTCTTTTTAAATTCTTAGTTTCTACTTCATATAGGATTGCCAAGTCCATATCAAGCATCACTTTTGTCCACTAATAAAATAAATTTTTGAAGCAATATTATCTTGAGAAATTATATCTTTTACCATTATTTTTTCCTCCTATCTTATTATATACAAAATAAATCAGTGGATTTTTGAAAATATTTAATAGATATTTACAAGAAGTATTGCTCGCTGACTTAAGTAAGAAGTAAGGACCGATACTTCAACATTTCATAGCTATTTGACTATGTAAAATATAAGACTATATTTATAAAAGAATTAATTAAAAACACCGGGAGAAAACAAGATGAAAAAGATTATAGTTTTTATAATAATAGTCCTGTTAGTCAGTATTAACTGTGCAAGGAATTTAAAGGAAGCAGAATATGGAGATAAAAGTCTTGATAAAAAAGTCTTAATTGCAGGGAATAGGAGTGAATATAAAAATGAAATAATAAAACGGATAACAGATGTATTGAACAAGGAAGGTTACTATTTTTCTGTTATCCCTTTAAGCGATCTGGATGAAACAGACACATCCCCTTTTGGCGCTGTACTCCTGATCAATACGTACAGAATGGGAAAGATAGATGGAGATGTACAAGATTATCTTTCCAAAGATCCTGCAAATAAAAAAGTAATCGTTTTCACAACAGCAGGTACAGAAGACTTATCAGTTAATCTAAAGGTTGATACTATTACTTCCGCATCTAAAAAAGAAAATATAAACATACAGGCTGATCAAATTATCAAATTAATAAGGAAACGATTCCCATAATTTTATCTATTTTACTTATTTTTTCAATTCCCTTTTAAGCTCCATTTTTAAAAGCATCAGATTTGTAAGCATAAGAAGATGGTTCCGCTTCAGGTCTGTAATCTCCGTACTGTAATCAGTATCAGAAAGGCTGTAGGCTTTTATTGTGTTTTCCTTTTCGATCATCTTACCCTTGATACGGTGTTTTAAATTATTCATTTTGGCTCCGAGTATTCCCCTCTCTTTAATGAAGAAAACAAGGAGCATATCAATATTATCAAGTTTAAAATGCTTATCCTTCGGGAACTGATCTTTGAATTCTTTGCTTTCAAGAAAAGCTTTAAAAACCTTGATCTTGTTGAATTCCGCTTGAATTAATGTTGCTTTAATATGTTTGTAGTGCTGTTTCATCTCGCCCGTAATGATCTCCCGGTCACTTTTAGAAAAGATCCCGTTTAATTTTTTAACGCCAAGCTCCCGGATCCTCTGAAGGCTTTCTACAATTGTAGATAAGGTACCCTCCATGTATTGAACATAGGAGAACATATCCTCATTATTTAGTATGATCTTATTCAGGCCCTTTATCTGGGCTTCGAGTTTTGTATAAATAGCATAATAAGCCGGATTGTCTGTCAGCAGTTTTTTCCCGCTTGATAATCTTTTCAGGTTCTTTGAAAATTTAAGTTCTCTTCCCTTAAGAATGCGGTTCAAGTATATTAAAGAAGGGGGCTCTGCAATAAGATCTATCAGCCCGCAGATCATAAAAATTGTTAATAAAAAGTATTTTATTTTTATCATCCTATTAAGATATTATATCGCATTATTCTTCTTTTTCAATTACATTATTCAATTGATTGACAAAGAAAGAATGGGGACGGTTCAAGAATCGATACCTTTTACTCAATATGTCATTCCCGCGAAGTACCCGTAAGGGTGAATGTTTTAATCGGGAATCTCATCCTCTAATCATACCACCAGAAATCAGGAAAAATATGTCGACATCTGAATCAATACTTGTATACTAAAAAAAATGGAATAACCAGCTGTTTGGTAGCAACCAAAAGGGTGGAACTGGTTAATTTGAACCATTTTAATCATCAAGGGGGCTTGATTAAATTATGTCAAATGTCAATAACCGATGCTTATTCTTCAAAATAGAAAAAGTTTTAATTTCTGGATTATGGAATACTAGTAATATTGAAACCAAATTAAATGAAGATATGAATATATTTATTGGGAAAAATGGTACAGGTAAAACTACATTAATAAATATTTTACATGCAGCATTAACTGTAGATGTTGAATTATTATCAAATTATCAATTTACAGAAATTAAATTAAAACTTGTTGCAAAAATAAATAATAAGAAAAGACAGAAAACTATTATTATTTCTAAAAAGACATCTAATGACTCAATAGATTATATAATTTACAAACTAAGCAGAACGAATAGTCTTAATGTACCGCTATTAAATGATAGGATAGGAATAAGAAGACGTCGACTAGCTTCAAGATTTGAAGCAAAAATTGAAGAAATCCAAAATCTATTAAATGATATAGTCTGTGTTAGCTGGTTATCAGTACACAGAGAATTAGTGGATATTGAAGAATTAGATCGATATAGTAGAATTCAAATTCAAGGTAGTAATCCAGTTGATAGAAGATTATATAAATTGATGCAATTGTTTACTGAATACCAATTGCAATTACAATCAGAGGGGAGTATGCTATCAAGTCAACTTCAAAAAGATATACTTTTTACAATGTTATATGCTCCAAAATATGATGAATGGGATAGGAAAAAAATACCAACTTTAAATTTTAAAGAAATGAGCTCAGCGTTACTTAATACATATAAAGAATTAGAATTAACTGATAATAAAACTAAAAATGCAATAAATCGTCACGTGCGTGTGATAATTAAAGCCTTAAAAAATATTGATAATAGGAGAAGGAATAGAGATACAAAAATATCAATTAATGATATTATGCCGGTGTCATTATTTAAAAGAACTCAACATATTTTAGATATCGCTACAAAAATCCAGAAGAAAAAAAATAAATTATTTAAACCCATTTCTACTTATATTAATTTATTAAATATTGAATTTAATTCCGGGCTAAAATTTAAAATATCCCCAAAAAATACAGGAGAATTATTAATTTATAAAAAAGACAAACAGATTATGGTTAACCAATTATCTTCAGGTCAAAAACAATTATTGATATTATTGACTGAAACACTGTTACAAATTAATAAGCCATATATATTTATGGCAGATGAACCAGAACTATCAATACATATTGAGTGGCAAAGAAAACTATTAGGAGCAATAATCGCATTAAATAGCGATGCTCAAATAATAATTGCAACACATTCTCCGGAAATTGCTAGTAAATGGAAAAATAAAGTAAAAAGAATGGAGCATATTATAAATGGATAACTTTAAATATTCAAGTGATGCTCAATCAGTAAAAAGTATGTTCTATGGAAAAGATTTTTCTGTTTTTGTAGAAGGAGATGAAGATATTAACTTTTGGGCTATGTATTTTCAAATGGCTTCAAACAAACAAGCTTATATAGAACAAGTGGGTGGGAAAGAGGAGCTTCAGGATAAAATAGATATGATAATAAATGAAGATGCTAAAATAATTGTTGCGATGGATAAAGATCATACACCCTTTTTAAATGATGAAATAATCAATAAGAAAATAATAAAAACAGTTGGATACTCAATAGAAAATACATTGTATTGTCCATTTTCACTAGATTCCATTACAAAGATATATTGTCGAAATCAACTAGAATATTATAATAAATATAATCAATGGTTAGATGATTTTGCTAATGATGCTATGCCACTTTTAATT
>JAHITG010000494.1 GCA_018817865.1 Spirochaetota bacterium | reverse complement strand
TGTAACACTTGCCATGAGTATTAAATAATTGATCAATAATTAAGTTATTTTTCCTGGTCAGAGCGGACTTTTTTAAATTCAAGCCCTATGGCATAACCATTTTCAGTTTTTTTCTGCCATACTACTTTGGCTTCTACGTTGAATTTATTCCCGATTTGAGGGATATGGAAATGCATTTGTACCATTTCCCCGATCTCCATCTTGTTGTTCATGATAACCTTTATGCCGCCGGTACTTACATCTATCCCTTTAATGATCGAATGGGTCTCGCTCTTTACCGGTTTATCTATTTTAATCCTTTCTGTTTTTCTTCGTTCATCCATAGTTCTTTACTACCGATTATAATGTGATAAATATATTTTTAAAGTCAAATTTTTATGATCACTTGTTTTAATACTTAAAGGCAGTCCTTGACTTTGAAAAAAATTGTATTACCCTTTTTTATATATTAAATTAATTTTTAATAAGGAAAATATATGAAAATTCTTATTATCGGGCCTTACGGCATTGGTAATTCCATAATATGTCTGCCCATGGTTAAAGAATTAAGGAAGAAATTTAAAGATGCACGGATCGATGTGCTGACTCTTTTGGGTTCTACAAGAGAACTGTTAAACGAAGTTGATGATTTCAGCAGGTTGTTCAATAATATATACTATGTGAAAGATCCGGGGACGATCCTTTCTTTACGAAAAGAGAAATATGATTGTTCCATTACCGCTTTTCCGTCAGCCCGGCCTCATTATAATATATTAAGTTTTATTATTGGAGCTTCAATGCGGATCGGGTCGGTTTATCCTGATAATAATCTTTTCAGGGTCTCTTTTTTTAATACCGTTAATGTTCCTGTTGTGATCGGGATCCATGATGTTTATCAGAATATTAATTTACTGCAATCCTTCGGTGTGAATTATACAAAGGTATCGGATAAAATGAATCAAAGCATCCTGGCTTTAAAGAAGAAGAGAAAGGTCATTGGTTTTCATACCGGCAGTAAAAAAGAAGGATCTTTTAAAAGGTGGGGTAATGCTAATTTTATTGAACTGATCAGGCTTATCAGCAGTCAATATAAAAAGTACAGGATCAGACTTTTTTTCGGACCTCATGAGGAAGAAGATGTCCATTACTTTGTTCAGAAGCTAAAGGGACTGCCTGTTGAGGTGGTCACGAATAGAACTATTAAAGAGATCATTAAAGAGATAAATGAATGCCGGGTCTTTATTTCTAATGACTCCGGCCTTATGCATCTTGCAGCTTTTTTAGGATGTTATTCTGTTTCAATAATGGGACCATCCGATTTCAGAAGGACCGGGCCATTCACACGAAACAAGGTAATAGTATATTCTGATATTGCCTGCCGACCCTGCAGTCATACCTACACTATCTCTTCTCACAGGTTTGAATGTCTGTATGAAACACGTAGGTGTCTGGAAGAGGTAAAACCGCAGGAGGTTTTTTTAAAAGTACAAAAAGAATTACGCTGATCTTAAGGAGTATATATATTGGAAATAGATGGCCCCTACTGGATAGACAAATTGGATCTTCAAAGACACCCTGAAGGCGGTTATTTCAGGGAAACATTCAGGTCTGATCGGTGCATAAGAAGAGATGCCCTGTCTTCAGAATATGACGGTGACCGTTCGGCCCAGACCGCCATCTATTATCTGCTCTCCGGCGATGATCGTTCAAAGTTTCACCGCCTGCACTCCGATGAGATCTGGCATTTTTATGCAGGAAGTGCTATAACCCTCTATATTATACTTCGCGATGGAAAACTTCAGAAAATAAAACTGGGATCTGATCCGGGAAATTCGGAATTTCCTCAGGCAGCAATTAACAGGGGAGTCTGGTTTGGAGCAAAGGTAGACAGGAGGGACTCTTATGCTTTACTTGGATGTACGGTTGCCCCCGGATTTGAGTTCAATGATTTCGAACTGGCTTCAAGGGATTTACTGATAAAGGAGTACCCCGAACACCGGAAGATTATCGAAGACCTCACCTGAGTGTTTTTTAATACCACAGAGACACAGAGGCACAGAGTAAAAAAAGATTTTTTATTTAAAAATAAGGGAAAAATTATAATTCAATAATAAAATAATTTCAGCTGGAAGATATTAATTTATATATTTTCTCTGTGACTCTGTGCCTCTGTGGTATTATTTTTTTTATCTTTCTCTGTGCTCTTTCTTACTTTTCTCTGTGTCCTCTGTTCCGAGGAATTTTTCTGGAGAAAAATTCCCGGGATTTTGGCCCTTGAGATTTTTCAGAGAAAATCTCAAGGGTGGTTCTCTTTTTTATTCGATCTCAAGAAGCTCAAAGCCCAATGATTCGTTCTTCTTTCTTCTGCTCTTCGAATCCAGTATTTCCTGGATGATGACCTCACCTATCTGCCAGATATTTACTCCGGGCCGGACGCATCCGGTGATACTCTTTTTTTTTCGACCTGAAGCCGAATGCATATGCAGTTTGGGTATACCGTTGGTATCGGGGAAAAGCGTACCAAATGCAAAAGTTTCATGTACTTCATCCAGTTCAGTGATCATGGGTTCTGGAGGCATCTGCCTTCCGTTTTTCGGGCCGACTACGATCCTGCTCTTTTTATCGATCCCGCCTATTAAAAAACAGGCACCTCTGAGTATATTTTTTTCCATGGCAAAATTTTCAATAACATCCGGGAGCTTGTCCCCGTGTTCAAGCCGTAATATGAATATGCGTCCCTGAGTTGCTTCTGAATATTTCATAAAGTATCCTCTCTGTTTATGGTGTCCGGTCTATTGGGGTTTTTGCCCAAATGGGCATTACTATTAAATAGTGGTAGTCGCAAGCTTTAGCTTGCGTTAATGGCATGATTGAAACATTTCGCAGGCTATCCCCTTCGGGGACAAGCACCCTGCGGCTACCTTCATTTGGTCCAATTGGGCCACAGCCCCTATTATATATACAGTATTATTTTATATAATCAAAGACTTTTTTATATTTTAACTTGTTTTTTAATCTAATTTCAGTATTTTATAGAGTATAAGATGTAATATTTAAAGTGACAGGGTATTACGTAGTACCGGGTGAAATATAAGTAAAGACAAGCGGTTGTATCGACTGGAAATGTTTTTCTAAAAGAGCATGATATAATATTTAATATAAAAAATTTTTGATATTTTTTGTATATGTGATATATTATTAATGTCTGATAGAAAAGTAATGTACTTGTCGATTTAGCCTGAAAAGCTGAATATTTCTAAGGAAAAAAGTATATATTAACATAATATTTTACTTTTTTTAAGAATTTCTTTAAAATATATTCTATCAAGAACTGTAAAGAATATGCAAAAAAATGTCTTTATATTATTGCTGGCCCTGATCAGTGCTCTGGTCATTTCCTGTCCGGCTTTTGGTCAGCTTCAGACCAATGCTCCCTGGCCTATGTACAGGCAGAATGTGAAGCATACCGGCCAGACTAACGAGGATGTGCTGGGAGCGCAGAAGAATCCTTTTATTTTGTGGAAATATCTTACCGGAGGAACGATCTTTGATTCTTCACCGGCCATTGGACCTGACGGAACGATATACATAGGAGCATCAGATGGTGTGCTTTATGCCATAAATAGTGACGGGTCCATAAAATGGTCTTACAGCACAGGTGGTGATATTTATTCATCTCCTGCTATAGGTAAAGATGGAACAGTATATGTGGGAAGTACGGATAATAAAGTCTATGCTGTTTCTAATGGACTATTAAAATGGTCCTTTAAAACAAATAATGATTTCAACTCTTCACCTGCGATAGGGACTAATGGAGTGATCTATATAGGAAACAGGAATGGATATCTGTATGCATTGACCAATGGGAGTATTAAATGGGCCTGTAATGTAAACGGTCCGGTTAACGGTTCTTCACCGGCTATCAGCTGGGATGGTACGGTTTACATTGGTACTACAGGTGACAGGCTGTATGCGGTCACCAACGGGAATGTTAAATGGTTTACCAATCTCGAAAGTGACATTGTCGCTTCTCCCGTCATCGGGAAGGACAATACCATCTATGTTCTTACCTGGGAAGGAAGGTTATATGCCCTTACGGATAATACGACCGGTGTATCCGGAAAATGGCCGTATTTTGACTCTTTTGCAGGGAGTGCAGGATATTCATCTCCGGCGGTTGATGAGTATGGAACTGTTTATTTCGGTACTTATTCCATGGATACCTTATATGCTGTAACTAATGGAGCAGAAAAATGGAGCTATATTTCCTGGGATTCCATTTACACTTCTCCTGCTGTGGGGTCGGACGGTACAGTCTATTTTGGAGGAAGGGACGGCAGTGTCTATGCCATTACTAATGGAGAGGAAAAGTGGTCCCTCTATGCAGATACCACTATTGACCGTTCTTCCCCGGCCATTGGAAATAACGGGACCATCTACTTCGGAGCTGTTAATACCGTGTATGCCGTACGCCAGGAGAATTATCCTGTATTAACATGGACGAGTAATACCGGTTATTCCAATGACGGTGTCAATCCCAATACAAATGCAAGCGGATCGATCTTTAATTTTGAAATAAAATACAGTGATATGGATCATGATTATCCAAAGACACGGGAAGTCTGGGTGGATTTGAATGACAATGGTACTTTTGACGCACTTGAAAAGTTTACCATGTATTCAAATTCCGGTACCAGCTACAGCAACGGTGTGATCTTTACCCGCAGTATTCAGGCATTCAACCAGGGTGACGGAAGGCTCTTTTATACTTTTCATTTTATAAATCAGTATAATTTTACAAATACACATATTACCAACACATTTCTGGTTACTAATGCAGGAGCAGGACATATAGTAACGGTCACCAAGAACTGGGAAGGAGGAAATCTTTTCAGTTCCCCAACGAACCAGACGGTTATGGCTGTTCAGTTATGGGACAGTCAGGGGGATACCCTGACCGGCTTCAAGGTCGGCAACTCAGGTGATCTGGCAGACAGCACTCATATCAGAAGAGTCCGGTTGTGGTTTGATCAGAATTCAGATTATACATGGGATGGCAATGATACCTTTGTATCGGACTTGAACTGGGACGGTACAGAGTTCTGGACTAACAACAGTATCTCTTTTGGTACACCTCTCTCCTTTCCGAATTTAAATTATATTGTTACCATAGATCTGGAAACGAACAGTATACATATATCCAATTCATTCCGGGCCTATATCCCTCAGAACGGCCTTACATGCAGCGGAGCTGCTAACGGGCCTTCTCAGGCTGTAACCAATATAGAGCCTGTCCTTGTCGGTCAGTTCCTCTTCAGGAATAACATCTGGCCCGGTTTATATTTGTCCTCTATTGCCCTGGGAGACCTGGATAATGACGGTGACCTTGACCTTGTCTTTATCGGTAACAGTGGAGGTGATATCTATCTGAGAAGGGCAATGAATGACGGGAACGGTAACTTCGGGACTCCTATTCTCTTTGGTACTAAAGTCCATGACGGGTCTGTCTGTATGGGGGATACTGATATGGATGGCGACCTGGACCTGATAGTAACCGGGTACAATGCGGGCTGGGACCGTGAGCTTCTTCAATATATCAATCCGGGAAACGGGGCCTTTAACCTTCCTAAGAATGTCGGTGAGGGGCAGGGGACGATAGGCGGTGAAGTCGCACTTGCTGATCTGAACAATGACGGTGCCCTGGATATCGTACTTACGGGTGACGGGGAGCAGTTCGTTAAATATTTAAATGACGGGTCCGGAACATTCGGAGGCCCTCTTGTCATTGACGGTGATATTGTCTCATCTTCAGTAGTCGTAGGGGACCTGAACAATGACGGAGCAGCGGATATCGTGGCTGCAGGATACCAGGGATTCAGTAAATACCTGCTGAAATATATGAATAACGGATCCGGGGGATTCTCTTCTGCTGAAATTTTCGGTGAAGAAGTCGGTTTCTGCTCGCTTGCTTTAGGAGATATTAATGCGGACGGATACCTGGACCTGGTCACATCCGGGGAAGACAGCCGGCTGGACAGATATATGAATGACGGAACAGGTAATTTCGCAGGCCCGTTCAGTTTCGGGACCGGAGTGGACCGGTCTTCAATCGCACTGGGAGATATCAACAATGATGGTAAACTGGACCTTGTTGTGAGCGGTTCCAACAATACGGAAGGGTATGTCTTAAAAAGTTATTTGAACAGCGGCGGCAGTTTTGTGCAAGAGACCAGTGTGGGAAAAGGTGTTCACAGAGGTTCTCTGGTACTTGGAGATGTTGATAATGACGGTGACCTGGACCTGCTGGTGACAGGGAATGCTTTCTCCAATAACTACTTTCATCAGTATATTAACCTGGATTCAGAGACCAATGATCCTCCCAATGCTGCTCCTGCGGGATTGGCCACTACGGATGTGAACGGATACTGGAGACTGAACTGGAATGCACCGGCAGATGATTATACGGCTTCCTCCTTAATGCAGTATCATGTGGCTATAGGGATCTCAAATAGCGGTACCTACAATCTGATCTCTACCAATATAGATTATCCGCGCGGACAACCGCTTGTGGGGAATGTACCTGTTGCCTACAGCAATTTTTATCAGACAAGGATACCGGTCTATTACAGCATATACTGGAAGGTGTGTGCCATAGATACCTCTTTTAAGCACGGCCCCTTCAGTGCAGAGTCGTCCAAGATCACCAATGCACCTCATTTTTTAAATGTCACGACCAATGTCACAATCAGCGGGACGAATCTGAATACCCTGAATTTTTTATTGATGAGTATCAATATAGTGGATTCGAGTAATTATAATTTGACCAGTATAAAGATCAGCAACGCCGGATCAATGAGGACAACCGATATCAGTGCAGTAAAGCTGTGGGATGACAGCAATAACAATTTTATCTGGGATGAAGAAGATCTCTTCGTAACCAACCTGTACTGGACCGGTACCTACTGGTCTAACGGGAATAAGAGTTATAATCTGACGCCGGCAGGCAAGAATTTTATTTTAACGGCCGACCTTTCGACTACAGTGCAGAATTACAGCAACTTTCTGGCCGTGATACCGGCAGGGGGTGTCTTAAGCTACGGTACGAATGCCCCTTCAGCCGCACTCTTTAACGGGGATTATGTCTACTTTAAATACAGCTTTATACTGAATTTATTATGGGATTTTCCCGGAGGATTTAATGCCGCTACCGTTGTCATGGGAGATATAAATAGTGATGGCTGGATAGATATGATCGTCAGCGGATATAACGGGGGAAAAATACTTTACAAGTATATAAATGACGGTGACGGGACCTTTACCGGCCCGGCCGGCGTCGGAGGTACCGGTACTGACAGGGGGGATATTGTCCTGGCTGATTTTAATAATAACGGGCATCTGGATATTGTCTGGACAGGTGAAGCAGGCGGTCCGGTGTCAATCTATATAATGACAAATAACGGTGCAGGAACCTTTGGTAATCAAAGAGTAGTCGGGCCCAATTTGACCGATGGTGCTCTGATATCCGGTGATATTGATAATGATGGTGATATGGATATGGCTTGGGTGAATGCCAAAATAACTGCACCAACAACAGCAACATGGGCTAGAAACGATGGTGGCTTAACATTTACACTTATCAATATATCAACAGATGGTCACTTTGT
>JAHITG010000493.1 GCA_018817865.1 Spirochaetota bacterium | reverse complement strand
GACCCGGCAGAGGGGTAGAGTGAAAAGCAAATCTTGTAATTCCTTTCATAAAAAAAGAAGTAGGAAGTGACACAAGCAATAATCCTGAAAAAATATAAAAAGCTATGATAGGTACTTTCTCACCCAGTAATGTGAATGAGAAATGAGCAAATAAGGTCGGACAGAGTATAGCTGCAATATATATAATGCGTACCCAGAAGAGGGCTGATGAATCATCAGAGATCATATTGGTAAGAAAAGGAAAAAGACTCCAGGTCCCTATAGTAATATTCAATAGTGCAAGCAATCTGTTGATGAGCCTGTCGCGTCCTTTAATATAGACAAAGAGACCCAATACTCCCATACTGATAAAAGCAAGTAATGAAGAAATTGTATAAATGTTTATCATATAAGCCTTGAAAAACTCCCTTCATTAATCTTATTGAGTTTTAAAAATATACAATTTTAATAAAGAAGTCAATGAAAAAGGTTTAAAAATCCCGGTTCACAAATTTTTCAATCTTACTTTTGATATCATCCCTGACTTTCCGGAAGACTTCAAGGACCTTATCTTCAGACCCGGTAGCATCTGCAGGATCAGGAAAGGGCCAGTGTAAACGGCTGTTCACTTTTCCAAAAAAGACAGGACAGGTCCCTTCTGTGGGATTACCGCATAAACTGATGGAATAGTCAAAGTTATCATTATTGAAGTCATTAATATGCTTGCTCCTGTTTTGTGATGCGTCAATGCCTATTTCGGCAAGCACCTTGACTGCATTCGGATTCACCTGTGAGGGGGCCGTACCGCCGCTTTTAGCATCTACACTCTCTTTAAAAAAATGATTCGCGATCGATTCGGCCATCTGGGATCTGCAGGAGTTTGCAACACACATAAATAATATTTTCATTATTTTTTCCTTTTTACTTTAAAAGAAGGGATACCGGGTTATAGATCATAACAACCCGGTATCAACCTTATTTATAGACATTCAGGTTCATAATACTCTTTTGGGTGTTTGCATGCAGGACACTTTTCCGGTGGTTCCGTGCCTTCATGAATGTAACCGCATCTCATGCACTTCCATCGGATAGGCTTCTCTCTCTTATAAACTGTCCCCTTTTCGACCATCTTCAGCAGCTTCTTGTATCGCTCTTCATGTTCTTTTTCAACTTTTCCGATCTGATTGAAGACCAGTGCTGCTTCTGCATTCCCTTCCTCTTCAGCAGCCTTGGCAAAATCAGGATACATCTGAGTATTTTCGTAATGTTCGCCTTCAATCGCCGCTTTCAGGTTTGCTTTTGTATCTCCGATACCTTTTAACAGTTTAAAATGTTCTTTTGCATGCTGTTTTTCATTCTCAGCAGTCTCCTCAAAAAATTTAGCGATATAATGGTATCCTTCTTTTTGAGCTACCTTTGCAAAATAAGTATACTTGTTCCGGGCCATAGATTCTCCTGCAAAGGCCGCTTTCAAGTTTTCTTCTGTCTTAGACATTGTTATTATCCTCCTGTTATTCTCTTGTTACTTTTCAGAACCGCGCTGGCCCAGTTTACTGTCCAGCATGAAAAGCCCGGTTTTGGTATCCTTGATCATTTCAAGCATCCCAACGATCTCCAGAGCTGAAGCTTCTTCCTCGACCTGCTCATCAATGAACCAGCCCAGCATGGTCTCGGTAGCATAATCATTTTCAGTCCTGGCTATCTTCATGATGTTATCGATCATCTCTGTTACTTTTTTCTCATGCTCATAAGCATTTTTAAAAGCATCAAGAGGCGATTTCCATGTGGCAGGCGGTGCTTCGACATCCAGAAGTGTGACCTTTCCTGCTCTTTCAAAGAGATAGCTGTAGAACTTCATGGCATGCGCTACTTCCTCTTTTGCCTGGACTTTCATCCAGGTACCAAAACCTTTCAGTCCGATAGCCTCAAAATAGGATGCCATCGAAAGATAGAGATAACTGGAATACAGTTCCCTGTTTATCTGCTTATTGATAGCTTCCTGTATCTTTTTATTAATTACCATTTTATACCTCCTTTAAAATATTTTTTATGCCTTCCATAAACCGTGCAGATTACACAGCTCACGAACCTGTACGATGTCCGCCTGCTTTACACAGAAATCCGCTTCCGCAGGTGTACCCGGAGACAGGAATTCCCTGTAAGTTTTCTCTTTTGTGATCACTTCGATCCATTGAATAGAATGGTCCGTTTCCATGGGATGAGGGACAGAACCCACTTTTACCTTCACACCGGAATCCGTACCTTCAACAACCGGAACATGTTTCTCATTTCCCTGGTCCTCACTTTTTTCCTGAAGCAGATTCATGTCCTGTCCGCAGCAGACCAGCGTACCCTCACCGGCATGCAGGACTTCCACTATATTCCCGCAAACTTCACATTTGTAAATTCCTAATTTCTGAGCCATAACAACTCCTCCTTAATAAATTTATTATGATCTAAACACTTTATATGTTTTAAGCTGATAATAATCTGTTTTTTTCAGCAACTAATTTAACAAAATGCTTCCGTTCCTCCTGAACGATCATTTCTATTTTACTATGCTGCCCTTCAGGGACTGCACCCTTGATCTCATTGTAATAGGAAATAGATTCCCACTCCCGTTTGATGGCAAAATTTAAAGCATCCATCACAGTAGATATGTCCTCCATTTCTTTAGCAAGCTGTTCTTTATTAAATATTAAAATATCAGCATAAGCTTTCAGGTATGCAAAATATTCACCCGGATAACTTTCATGGGGTTTATAGTCCTCTCCTTTAGAAAGCAGATCGGTAAACGTCTCTTTATGCAGAAGCTCCTCATCAGCCAGCAACAAAAACAGGTCCTTGATCATCTCCTGTCCAAATTTAGCTGCCATCTCCCTGTAGAATTTTTCTCCGTTCTCCTCGATCCGAATAGCGAACTGAAAGATCTCACTTACATTAAATACATTCATATAATACCTCCGCTACAATATTTTCATTTCCTTATGTTTTTTCATTATCCTTTCTGCCAGAGCATCCAGTGTTTTAAAGTCATCCTCTTTTGGATATCCTTTAATAATGACAGGATCAAGCATTTCTGCTTTTACATTCTTTAAAATTTCCGAGATAATGTCAACAGTTCTGCCTCCCCACCCGAAGGAACCTATCACAGAGAGGAACCTTGTCTTGGGCTTAAGCGCATTTACAAGATAAGCAGCATAAACTGCTGAAGGGTGAGGACCAGTAAGAACAGTAGGAGTGGCCAGGACGATCGTAGCAGCATCTACAATGGATATGGCCAGCTGACCTATATCCGTGACCGTAAGGTTGAAAGGTTTTACAACGATCCCTCGCCCGGCAAGGGCATCAATGAGGTGATCCACCATTTTTTTAGTGCTGTGATGCATGGAAACGTAAGGAAGAACAACGATATTCTTTACATCATCACTGATCCAGTCCCTGTAAGCATTACAAATAAATTCAGGCCGGTCATACACAGGTCCGTGGCTGGGTGCAATGATATCGATCTTGAGTTTCCCGATCTTCTCCATGTGTCCCTGAATATTGCTCCTGAAGGGCATCATGATCTCTGCATAATACCTCTTGGCAGACTCATACACCCTGGCTTCATCAGTTACAAACGTTTCACTTGTAGCCATATGAGAACCGAACATGTCACAGGAGAAGAGTATCTTATCCTCCTTTAAATAAGTCAGCATGGTCTCAGGCCAGTGAACCCACGGTGCCAGGATAAACTCGAATGTCTTATTTCCGATAGAGAATGATTCCCCGTCATTTACAACATGGAACTTTTCATCCGGCAGCAGCAGCAGTTCGGAAAGAAAATCCTTACATTTCGAGTTGGTAATGATCTTTGCCTCAGGATGAAGACTTAAAAGTTTAGGTAAGGTCCCTGAATGATCCTGTTCGGCATGATTAGAAATTATATAGTCGATCTTATCAACACCGATCATTTTCAGATTGCTGAAGAGTTCATCCTCCTTGTCAGGATCTACAGTATCGATCAGAACATTCTTATCCTTTCCCTTGATAAGATAAGCATTATAACTGGTGCCGTCAGGAAGGGGTATCAATTCATCAAAAAGCCTCCTGTCCCAATGAACAGCACCTACTGTAAAAACACCCGGTTTGATCTCTTTTATCATTTCCTTATTCCTCCGGTTCAAACATGTCTTTTCCTACTCCGCAGGCAGGACATTTCCAGTCATCCGGCAGGTCCTCAAATGACGTCCCCGGTGCCGCGCCTGAATCAGGATCTCCCTTTTCAGGATCATAGATATAACCGCATACCGTACAAACATATTTTTTCATTTTACTTTCCTCCTTAATTTACATTTTCTTCTTTATTTATATAGGTCGGAGCTGACTTTGGAGTCAGTCCGTTCTTAGCATTATAATAATAACTGTACGTCAGTGGTTCTCCCTTTTTTAAAATCTGAGCATCAATAACCTCTCCGATGTATACAACATAAGTACCGGTATCAAAATATTTTACAACTTTACATT
>JAHITG010000492.1 GCA_018817865.1 Spirochaetota bacterium | reverse complement strand
CCATCTTTTTAATTTACTTATCGGTCGTGACTCTACTATCAATACTTTATCACCAATGTTAGCCTGATTGTTTCTGTCATGTACCAGCATTTTTCTGGATTTCTTTATCCTCTTCTTATACAACGGATGGATCGTCCATTTTTCAATTTCAACTTTTATTGTTTTTTCTCCATTTTTAGAAAAAACCATTCCTGTATATTTCCTCTTTCTCTCCAAAATACTTTTCTGCTGAACCCCGCCGGTCTTTTTATTTTTAGTCACTGTCTCTTTTTTTACCTTTGGTTCTTTTGCGGTTTCTTTAGTTACGATTGATTTTGAATTTTCTTTTTTATCTTCTTTCATTTTTTATCACTCTCCGGTTTTGAGCTTTTCCTTATAGCCAGTTTATACTCATGTAATATGGTTTTGATCTGAGCTATCTTTTTTCGAACAAACCATTTCCTTTTTTTATTCTCTATCTGTCCCATAATGGATTGTACTTTCAAGTTCCTCATCTCATCCGAATAATCCTTCAATTTGTCTTTCAATTCCTGCTCTGTCAGATCTTTAATAGACTCTTTTGCCATAATTACCTCACCTTTATTCCTGACTTGATCGGAAGTTTATAAGCAGCTAATCGAAATGCTTCTTTAGCAATACCCTCTTCTGTTCCGCCTAGCTCGAAGAGTATTCTTCCTCTCTTTACCGGTGCCACCCATACTTCAACATTTCCCTTTCCTTTACCCATTCTGGTCTCTGCAGGCTTCTTGGTTAAAGGTTTATCAGGAAATATTCTGATCCATAACTTTCCCGCTTTCTTGATCTTTCTTGTAATAGTAATACGGGCTGATTCTATTTGATTAGTTGTAATAAAACCATTCTCTTTGGCAAACAACGCGAATTCACCAAAAGCGACGTAATCCCCGCTTTTCGTTAATCCCTTGTTTCTTCTTTTTTGAAGTTTTCTGTACTTCGTTTTTGCCGGTATTAAACTGGCCATTTCATCTTACTCCTTAAATTTCAAATTTATCGTAAAGATCTCCGGTATAGACCCAAACTTTCACTCCAATTGAACCCAGGGTTGTCACCGCTGTGGTAATACCATAATCTATCTGGGCTCTAAGAGTCTGAAGCGGTATTCTCCCTTCTTTATATGATTCCTGTCGTGCCATTTCACTACCGCCCAATCTTCCGCTACAATGGATCTTAATTCCTTTTGCACCGCTGCGCATTGCATTTGACATGGCTTGTTTCATGGCCCTCCTGTATGGAGTCCTTTTTTCGATCTGAGCTGCAATATTTTCAGAGATCAGTTTTGCATCCAGTTCAGGCTTCTTGATCTGTACGATCTTGATCTGAACATTTTTATTGCTTATCAATTTAATGATCTTTTTCTTCAATCCTTCTATTTCCTGTCCCTTCCTTCCTATTACGATCGCCGGCCGGGCCGTATGAATATTAATATTGATCTTATCAGTAAACCGTTCTATAGTGATCTTGGAAATAGCTGCATCCTTACTCTTACCCAGTACACTTCTGATATATTTTCTGATGTTAAGATCTTCGATTAAATTATCAGCATACTCTTTTTTAGCGAACCATATGGAGCTCCATTTTTTATTAACTCCTATTCGCAAACCAATTGGATTTACTTTCTGTCCCATAATATTATAATAATTCCTCCTAATTTAATCTTTTATATCACTTCTTTCCTTTAGATTTTGCCTTTGCTTTAATCTTGGATTCCGCTTTAGTCTTGGTTTTGACTTTAGCCTTTGCCTTGACCTTTTTATCATTCGCTTCTATCTTTTCAGGCATTTCAATCTCAATATTGATATGCGACATTCGTTTTAAAATAACGTCGGCACGGCCTCTTGCCCGGGGCATCATTCTTTTAATACGGGGACCTTCATCAACAATTGCTTTTGTAATAAACAGAGTCTTTAGATCCACATCAGGATTTTTAATTTTGGCATTAGCCATTACGGATTCAAGCAATTTCAACAAATACCTTTTATTGGCAATATTGATCAATTTCAGCATATTTATACTATCCATTAATCCTTTATTTCGCACAAGATTCACGAGACGTCTCATTTTCTTAGGGCCAACCCTGATATGACTAACACTAACTTTTAAAATCATCTTATTATAATACTCCTTTTCAGTTTTATACCTTAATATTATCCTTTTTTACCCGGCTTCTGAGCCGCTTTAGTCTTTTTCGTATGCTGTTTAAAAGTCCTGGTAAACGAGAATTCACCGAGTTTATGACCAACCATGTTTTCAGTTACATAAACATTAAAAAACCTTTTTCCGTTATGCACGGCAAAAGTATGCCCTACCATTTCAGGGAATATAGTTGATCGTCTTGACCATGTCTGGATCACTTTTTTCTGATTCGTCTGGTTTAATTTCTCCACTTTTCTCAGTAATTTAGCATCTGCATAAGGGCCTTTTTTTAATGAACGT